>JBAXUR010000155.1:0-6671 GCA_037129595.1 Methylococcaceae bacterium
ACAACTGACTGTGTTTGTTTCTCAAAAACGACCACAATTCATCCATCTGTATAAACAAAACAATCAATGTTATCGATAAGCAGATAACGTAATGAAATAGATTGGCTTGCTTACTTACCTCGTTGCCATACGGGAATAGTCCGGGAGTCTTTAAGCTACACACCCACTATGACATCAGTCGCTAAACCATAACAGATCAGCAATTCTAATTATGGAAAATATTTTTCATTCTACATAATCCTGTTTTTCACAGATGCCGTAAAGCCTTAGAAAACAGGGGCGATGATATTATTACCACCAATTGGGCTCTTCGATTACTTTGCAAGTATTGCGGTAGAATACACACGCAAGTTCAAAACTTAACAGCTATCTATTTGATTTTATTTATCATTCCATAATGATAATTGCTGATAACAGAATATTTTACACCTTTTTTCCTTGATGCTGCCATGCTTGCCAAATAAATCACAATAACCCGTTTCAGAAAAACGGTGATTTCCTTTTGCGTTGCACTGTGTCAAAAATCGATAAATATCATCGTCTGCATTGATTTGTGAGGACTACCCAATAAATCGATATTAAAGTTGTTGTCATTAATTGAATTCGAATTTTATAAATGAAAACTTATTAAAGTTATTTTGTTTAAATATTTATTATCTCGGTACTTTATTTTATTATCAATTTCAGTTACAATGCCCCCACTTTCTGATTAAGAGGCTTTAAAAATGCAAACGACTCATCATTTAATAACTAGACAATCACAATCTCATGGGGCAGAAATGAAAGTTAAGTTTATTTTTGGTAAAAAATTAGCGCTTCAAAGTTTAGCTGAGTTACGTGAAGAAGAGTGTTTGTTAAAAAATAAAGGTGGTGTTATTGTTTTTAATGGTAACGCTTTGATAAATAATTACAATTAGTTCAACTCAAGCGAAAATAAAATCACATGAACGACAAGATATTGTTAACTTTACTAGATTCATTACGTAATGAAACATTAGTAATAAAAGAGCGCATCCTGGTTTGTTTGATGCTTTTAGCTTGGTGGAAAACTTCTAACCGGAAAAATGTAGTATTACCCGAAAATTTAAAGATAAACAATTGCGCGGTATTTGAGTCGTTAGAATTAAAGGCTGTTTTTAATAATATTTTTTTGGCTACAAATGATGATTCTTTTAATGAAGAAAATAGCTCAAAGCTCAGTAAAGTAAGTAATAAGACGTTGGGGGGGTTAATTGATCAGGTTTCTATGATGGGCGCAAATGGTCATTTAGAAAACTTTAATCCCACTGATGTAAGTTTATTAGTGACAGAAAATGAGACAAACTTACCTATAGAAGTTGTTGATTTTATGGTTTTGTTGGCTGGTGATAGGCTTAAACAAGAAGTGTATTTGCCATGGGAAAATACCGGGCAATTTGCGGGCCGAGTTATTAATAATAAAGGTGTGCCTATTATAGAGTCGGATGCTTATTCGGATTATATTAATTTAATAGCTACCATTATGACTGATCAGCCTATTAAAGTATTACATAATGATTTGTTCGCAAATCCAGCATTGGTTGAAAATGGACAGTTAATTAAATTACCGCTGGCTATCTCGCATTTAAGATCCAAGAAATTGTTTGATAAAAATGTATTTGAATATGACTTGTTAGGTCGATTTAAACCCAAAATCCGAACGTTTCCCGGGTTGGCTATCTGCCACTTATTAAAGCAAATCAAGGGGCGTATTATCATTACAGTACCAGAATCCTTTTTATTTTCCGGTTTTGATAGAACATTGAGGGAAGATCTTGCTAAGGATCAGCAAATAGAAGCAGTGTTAAGTATGCCAAGAGGTGTCTTGGGAGGTAATATGAGCAGTTTTTCTATTGTTATTTTAAACACAGAAAAAAAATGTCCTCTTGTGCGTTTTGTAAATATAGATGCGTCTGTTTTTTCATCTGTTATTTCTAAAACACAAAAAAAATTGATTAACATAGAAAAACTGCGTGAGGTCATTGAGTCCGATCATGAGGACGAAAATATCAGAAATGTTTCAGCCAATGATATCTTGAATAATAATGCGTCACTTCTTGTTTCATATTATGTTTTAAATAAACAAGAAAGTGAGGCCGCAAAATTTATAGCGAAGATGTTAGGTGTTGCTCTGCATAGTTTTGCCGAATTAATTGCGCCCAAAGTATTTACTAGTTCACCCAATGGTATTGAGGTTGCGGAAGTCGGTGCATCGGATTTGCCGGCTTTTGGATATATTCGGAATGCGAGTAAAATTTTAACAATAGAAGTTAATAACAAGAGAATTACGGACATGTTTCTTCGTCCTAACGACATCATCCTTGTTATAAAAGGAAGTGTCGGGAAAGTCGGGATTGTACCGGAAGATGTGCCTAAAGATTATTGGCTGGCTGGACGATCAAGTGTCGTGATTAGATTACATCAAGATAGCAGCATTAATGCTAAAGCATTGTTTATGTTGCTTCGTTCTGACTTGGGTAAAGAGTTATTAAATCGTATTGGCTCTCGGGGATCTGCGATACCTTTTATTCAATTAAAACAATTACAGGATTTATTAATTCCTGTGCCGACAGAAAATGAATTGGCTCAGGCAGTAGCAGTATTAGAGGAGGAAGATGCAATTCAGAAAGAAATCCTTACCTTACAGAAGCGCCAAACTGAGTTATCGTTAAACTTTTGGAGGATCAATTAACTTTTTAATCGTCTCAATGGGGGGGGTATCGACCGTTATAGTGTTCTCCGATAAAAGTCATCATTTGTTAAATGAAGATTTGTTGTAATAAGTACCAGAAATTAGTTAAGTTAAATTCTTTATTAAAAATTGACTGTGTTACCCAGTGATACAGGTTTTTATTTTCTACAGCAAACTATTCGAGGTTTCATAATGAATGATCAAGTCATACGTTTATTTCATATAATCAACATGTTACCACGCCATCAATCGGTAGGGCTAACCATTCCTTCTCTAAAAAACAAACTCCTTGATAAAGGTTATGACGTCAGTATCAGGACCTTACAAAGGGATATGAATGCACTCGAGTCTATCTTTATGGGTATTGAATCTGTTAGAAGAGATGACCGGAGTATCTGTTGGTTTTGGGCTGAAGATGTGCCAATGCACATTTCCAAGTTGACACTTAAACAACCATGGACTGATAGACGCCAATCAAGTTTTAATGGGCCCAGTTCGTCTAATGAAAGCTTGTATTATGACGCTGCTTAAATAGCACTCAATTCGATAGAGCGCTTTGTTCTCCTAAGATATTTGCTCCCTATAATAAGCATTTACCGCGAACGGCTTAAGTGAAATTTATCCTTGGCCAGGTAAGCGTTTGTCGAATATAGGGGGTGAGTATTTAATTTTTTTTAAAATTCCTTTAATTAAAGTTTTCAAACGACTTCTTTTGTCGTTGATCCCAGTTATATTATCCACGGATATCAATACTTAAATTTTTACTGCAAACATTTACAACGGACGGTTCAAATGAAGATTACACTTGGCTTAGGTTTAGATAGTAAAAAAACAACTGCACTCGCTTCTTCAATCGGTGAGAAGGCGGCAGGGCCTTTGGGCTTTCTTTCTGTTTTAGAAACGCAATGCGGTATACCGGCGCTGTCAGAATCTCCTACTGCACGCATTATTCAGTATATGAGTTGTTTAAAAGCCAGTGATAACTCATCCCGTTTTTACAGCCAATCTTTTGCCGTGGATCAGTTCAATGTTGCAAAAACATTGCTTAATTGGCGAGACACTTGGTATGAGGCCGATTGGTCAGGTCGTTTCTCTAATTCTGTATCCGCACGTTTGCAAGATATAGCCGCTGTTGAGGTGCTTGCAATTGATAAGGTGAGCTTAGGTTATGGGCAAAGATTACAACAAATTTTACAGGTCCTGGAAACTCAAACTACGCAAGTAGAAGACGTTGTCTTGTTGGACAAGTTGGCTGATTTTTCTCCGCTTTGGCAAAAGATACTGCAAAAATTTAAGGTATCGGAACAGTTAATTCCGTTAACAGGTTGTGTGCAGCCTAATGATTTAAATGATGTGCAAAATACTTTAAGCCAATTGCTGGCAGAAAACTTACCTAAGGATGCTAACGGTTCAATCGTAAAAAAATCATTAGCCGGGGATAATAGTTTTGTGGTGTTAAAAGCTAAATCAAAGGCCTTATCTGCTCAGGTGGTAAGTCATGGTATGTCTCGAGCGGCGGCGCAATATAAAGATAAAACAGTGGTTTTATTAGCCTCTGATGACGGCATGATTATGGATGATGCTTTAGATGCAGTGGCGTTGCCAAGGTTGGGGTTTGAGCATTTATCACCTTGGCGTCCGGTATTGCAAGTTTTGCCAATCAGTTTAGAGTTGCTTTGGGCACCTTTAAATCTGCAAGCGTTTTTACAATTCTTAACGCATCCGATGGGTGTTATTCCTGCAAAATTTCGTTTTCAGTTGGCTAAAATTGTGGCCAGTAAACCAGGTATAGGTGGCGAAGAGTGGCAAACTAAATTGACAGAGTTATTAGCTAATGAAAAAGATCACGAGGGTTTTAGTCAAAAGCGTTTTAATAAACTGCGTGCCAATCTTAACTATTGGTTTTCTAATGAGCGTTATTTGCCAGAAGACGGTTTACCAATTGCTGTTGCAAAAAAACGCATCTTAAGAGTCAAGCAGTGGTTGGCTCAACAACAAACGGTTATGAGTCATGATCCTGCATTGTCAGCTTTATACGGCGTGGCGCTGAGTCAAACCAAGGAGCTTGATGCGGCATTAACTGCATTGTTTGACGATGGCGCCAGTGTGATTAAGCCAGAACAATTAAGTTATTTGTTGGCACAATTAACCGGTACCGGTACGAGTATTGTGGATCGATATGCAGAATCTATTCCCGATCAAGCACAATGGTTGTTTGGTACACAGCAAGCAGCGAGTTTTTATCAGCCAACGGATTGTGTTATTTGGTGGGATTTAAAAGCGACTTCTGCACCGATTAATTATCCGTGGTCTGGGCTAGAGTGTCAGCAATTAGTAGATGAAGGTGTTTTATTACCGGATTTAGATAAAGGCTTGCAATTAGAGGCTGCCCGGTCTTTAAAACCAATTTTAGCGGCTCAAGAGCGTTTGGTTTTAGTGGTGCATGATACCGATCAAGCCCATCATCCTTTATGGGATCAACTTTCTAGTTGTTTAGAAAATTGGCAAGAAATCTTCTTGGAAGATGCTGTGCTGGATGGCGTTGAGTTTAATGTGTTGGAAACTTTACCGACCAATGCAGTGTCTGCGCAACCCTTGGCGCCCTTAAGTCGTTGGTGGAAATTGGACTCGGGTGAGTATTTAAACGAGCGGGAAAAAGAGTCTTTTTCCAGTTTAGATAGCTTGTTTTATAGTCCTTATCAGTGGGTTTTAAAATATAAAGCGCGTTTAAAAGCGGGCACTTTACAGTCTTTAAGTGATGGTAATACCTTAAAAGGTAATTTGGTCCATCAGCTTTATGAGCAATTTTTTAAGGGGCATACCGGTGATGTAAAACAAGCCCTGTTTGATGAAGCGCCAGTTAATGCCTGGTTTAATACCCGCATGGCGCAGTTGTTAGAAGAAGAGGGTGCCGTTTTATTGCAACGCGGCCGACTGTCAGATAAGGAGCAGTTTATTACCACAGCCAGACGCTCATTACATGTATTAATAAAACAATTACGTGCGGCTAATATAACGGATATCCAGATGGAGCTTAAGCAAGAAACTTTGTTTTTTGGTGGTGACATTGGCGGATCTATTGATATGACAGTAATGAATGCCGAGGGTGCCGAAGCGGTTATTGATATTAAGTGGGGTGGTGCAAAATATCGAAAAGAAAGTCTTGCCAAGAATAGTCATCTACAGTTGGTAACTTATGCTTTTATGCGGCATCACAAAAGTGCTGCAAAAAGTTGGCCTGCCGTGGCTTATTTTGTTATTGATGCCGGCCTAATGTTGGCGCAAGACAATTTCTACTTTCCAAATGCCTTAGTAGTAAGTGCTGAGAACCCAGAAAATCATGCGGTTATCTGGGAGAAAATGCGCCAAACATGGCAGTGGCGTAGAGGACAATTGAATCAGGGGCGCATAGAGTTAACTGTAACAGGGACAGAACCGGATAGTGATTCAGTGCCTGATGAGGGGGCTTTAGAGATACCCAAAACAAGTGATTCTTTTAATGATTTTAAAGTGTTGACGGGCTTTGGAGGAGGGCAATAATGGATCATATTACTTTTGTTAGTGCAGGGGCGGGTAGCGGTAAAACCTTTCGTTTAGCCAGTGAACTTGAACAGATTTTAACGGTAGTGCCTGCGGCAAAGCCATCCGGTATTATTGGTACAACCTTTACCAGGTTGGCAGCTAATGAATTACGCGAGCGTGTTAGACAGCGTTTAAATGAGCGGGGTTATAGCCATATTGCTAATCAAATGGAATTGGCTTTATTAGGTACGGTTAATAGTGTGTGTGGACAATTATTAAACCGCTTTGCTTTTGAGGCGGGCTTGTCACCTAATCTTAAAGTGATAGAAGAAGCTGAGGCCAAGCAACTTTTTAATCGATCTTTTGAGTCTGTGTTAAAGGCAGAAACAGTTCGAGAAGTGAATGCCTTAGCAGCGCGATTTGGCGATGGTAAGGGGCC
>JBAXUR010000156.1:0-6656 GCA_037129595.1 Methylococcaceae bacterium
AGATAGGCTAAAGCCGCTAATTCAAACGCCATCAATCGGCCTGAAGCGCTTGCAAGATAGCGGCGGTATCCAGATTTTCCGCGACCATATCAGTAAAGCCTTGTATTTGCGCTTCACGGTAGCTTGCATACTCAAAACCCTGATAGTTAGGATTAATGGCTTTAAAATAATCGCCCCGAAAAACATCGTCATCAAAAACGCCATGGATATGCGTGCCCATAAAACGTCCGCCTTGATAAAACAAGGGGTACTTGTTCATGCGTCCACTATGGATTTCATAACCGTTTATGGCCGTGTATGAAAACAGTTGATAATTGCCGTGCTGGATTATTTTAGGACTTTGATAGATGACAATATCATCAATAAAACTTAAACCGGTTTCAATAATGGGTTCATCATGTTCTATGGCATCGGGATCATGCAGGCTTTCGCAGAGCATTTGATAGCCGCCACAAATTCCAAAAACAGGCTTGTTATATTGCTGAAGTTCATTAAACAACCCCTGCTGTTTTAGCCACTGCAAATCACGAATAACGGTTTTGCTGCCGGGTAGCAAAACCACATCAAAGTTATTCAACGAACGGTTGGCATGAATCAATTCCACATAAATCTCGGGATCTGCCATTAAAACATCAAGATCGTTATAATTACTTAATCCTGGAAAGGCGATAACCCCCACACGAATTTTTACATCGTCCAGACGCTGTTGATAATTGCTCAGGGACTGGGAATCTTCCATATCAATATTTAAAGCCTGAAAAGGCAAAACGCCCAGAACCGGTATACCAAAGCGATCCTTGATAATTTTTTCGCCCTCATCAAAAAAACGTCGATCGCCCCGAAACTTATTAATCACGACGCCAACCAGGTTGCTACGCATCACTGGGTCCATCAATGCCATAGTGCCGTAAATTGAGGCAAATACACCGCCCCTTTCTATATCGGCAACCAAAATATTTTTGGTATGAAAGGTGTTGGCGATAAACGTATTCGACAGGTCTTTCTCCAACAGATTTAATTCAACCGGCGATCCCGCACCTTCAGCAATAACCAAATCGTAATCTTGCTGCAAGCGAGAAAATGACTGCTGTACCTGTAATTTCAACCCTTCAATTTCATCATAATAATTGATTACGCATTGGTTTTTATGAACCAACCCGTTCACTATGACTTGTACCGAACTGCTACCCTGCGATTTAAGCAAGACCGGATTAAACAAATAACTGGGTTCTACGCGTGCGGCTTCAGCCTGTAAACATTGCGCCCTGGAAATCTCTCGACCTTCCTTGGTAACAGCAGAATTATTGGATACATTTTGCGCCTTAAAAGGCGCGACTTTTATGCCTTGGTCGGCAAAAATTCGGCACAACGCCATGACCAGACTCGTTTTACCCGCATCTGAACCGGTTCCAAAAACAGCTAATGGTTTCATATATCCCTTTTAATTCATAAATAAAGTGGTGCAATATCGATTGAAAACAGACTTATTTATTAAGTAACGAGCATGAAATAACTTGTGCCGTCATATCCCCTCAACCCTCTCTCGAAGGAAGATGAAGTAAGATGCCTAAGTTATTTCATGTCTACTTCTAAGCTAAAACCGACTATCAAGATTGGGTGACAGGGCCTTTAAGCTATCTGCAAGTAAATTAATGGCTTGTGCATTTTTTACGGCAAAACGAACATAACGCTTATCCAAGCCCTCAAAATTATCACAAACCCGAATTAAAATACGTGATGGTTCCAGTAATGTCTGCAAATGATAACCAGCGCCCTGATTCGCTAATTTTGCCAAAAGAAAATTAGCCTGCCCTGAATAAATCCGCTCAAACAACCCGGAAGATTGCAACGCGAGTTGCAGCAAATTTCGTAGTGACGCTGTCTGCTCTCTGGTTTTTTCAACAAAGTCGTCATTTGCCAACGCCTGCTGCATATACATCATATCAAAACTGGACAATTTCCACGCAGGCTCGTAACGTTTTAGCGATTTTATTACTTGTGCTACCGCAATAATAAAGCCGACACGAATACCGGCGCACCCATAAAACTTGCTTAACGATTTGATAATATAAAGCTTATCGTAACTGGCCAACTGCTCTGCCACCGACTCTGCCACGCAAAAATCCAAAAAGGATTCATCAATAATGATATTACACTCCGCCGCTTGCCACGCTGCCAGTCGTTCTTGCATGTCATAAAGCCGCCCATCCGGCGTGGATGGATTGACAAAAATCACGGTACTGGATTTAGGGATATCCGTTGTTAACGGATTAAACCGATCAATGTTATGCACTTGACACCCCAGCTCTCCGGCAATCTGCGCATACTCGCCATACAAAGGCGTGTATAAAACCATATCTTGCGGTTGTATCCAACGCAATAAAGCAAAAATAGCCGCACTGGCACCATTAAATACTTCAATATCGGCATTGGCAGGCATCTTATATCGATGGCTAGTCGCCTGTTTTAATAAACTGTAATCAGGGTCAGCATAAGGACCCAATGATAGATGTTGCAAGCTGTGCCAATCAACTGCTTGCTCTGGATTAATGTTAGATGAAAAATCCAGCACCTGCTCAGGCAAGCAACCCTGATGCCTTGCGAATTGAAAAATATTACCACCGTGTTTCATTTATAGATTGATATAGTTTATATAAGTGAAATTATCAAGATGCTGAAGCTTATGTACAGAACCCAAATCAATCCGAAACTGAAAAGCATTGGCCGGTGGCAGTTTTAAAATGTGCGTCAACAAGGCACGAATAACACCGGCATGAGTTATGATGATAATTTGTTCGGTTGTCGCTGGCATTCCTCCCTGCACCACCTCTTGCCAAAAAGCCCCGACGCGCTGACACAAATCGGTAAAACTTTCTCCGTTTGGCGGTGCAGCGTGAACAAAATTATCCGTCCACTGCTGCAAAACATCGACATCAATATCATCAAATCGCCTACTTTCCCAATCGCCAAAATCAAGCTCCAACAAGCGGACATCGGTCGTTACACACTCAGAAAACTGTTCGGCCAATTTTACACAGCGCGTTAACGGACTGCTAAAAAGCACGCTATTCTCTGTAAATTCAGGCAATTTTTGATGCAGTTGCTGAACTTCTTCAAGAAAAGTTTTCGCCAATCCTACATCGCTTTGTCCATAACAAAGCCCTTTAAGGGTGTCCGTTTTCGTGTGACGAACTAAATAAATATCCATAAGGCACTAACACTTAAGTAAAAAACAGTTTCTGAAATTTGCTGGCTCGCACCCAAACAATCGCCCGAATAACCACCGATATAGCGATAAAAATAACGTCCCACATACCAATTGATTGCGAACACAGGAATAATCGCCAGCACGCAGATCAGTGGCAATAATGTCAAGGGTAACAAAGCGGTCAGGGTAGCAATAAACAATTGCTGTCCATTGGGTTTATAAACGGCAACAGCCGCCTTGCTGTCATTATTACGCGCATAATCATACCGCTGCATCAACAACAAGGGCGTCAACCGGCTAATACTGTGCCCTGCCAATAATACCCAAGGCACGGCGGTAGCTAACAGGCTACCCAGCAAACTGATTTTTAACAAAAAAAGCAGCAACAATCCGACCACACCATAAACACCAATATAGGAATCTTTCATGATTTCCAGGATACGTTGCTTGCCCCAACCGCCACCAAAACCATCACAGACATCGGCAAAACCATCTTCATGAAAAGCACCGGTTAAAAAAATACCCACCATTAACGCCAGTATCACCGCTGTTACTTGCGGCCACAATAAATCAGCCAGATAAAAACTTAACGCCGTAATACCTCCCACCAGCCAACCAACCAGCGGTAGATAAACCGTTGCTTGCGGTAGTTTTGTGTAATCTTGGGATTTTGGACCCGGCAACCGGGTATAAAAACTGAGAGCGAGGAAAAACTGTTTTAACTGAGGCATTATTATTGTGTGTTGACTGTTTAATTTTTGGTGGTTAAGTGCAAGTTGTTTAAAAAACTGGAGTGCAATCGCTTCAGCTATTGCCTGTAAAAACAGCTAAAGCGGTTTTACTCTAGTTGTATATTTAACTAAACGGCATTCGGATTGAGGGGGATTTATCTAATAAAATCTCCCCTAACCCCTCTTTTTCAAAGAGGGGGACTGAATATTTAATTTTTACTCTGCAACCCGCGAAAAACCGGTTAATTAACCCTAAATAGTAAGCAGACCGGATTTCATCTTGCTGTCACGCGATTGTAATAGGATAACCGTTTACGTAAGAGTTATCATAAGATTCTTATGCCGGAACTGAACAATTACACGCTATACTGCAAAAACATGAAACAGAAATACTGTTTTTTAATGACATTACTCCCTGACACCTATCTATGACCGGCTTTAAATTTCCCGAACTTGAACAACTTGAACGCATTATTGAACGATTCGGCGACAAAGCACGCACGCAAATCATAGAGACAATCCGTTATAAAGAGCATGACTTTCCTATCCATTGCGTTACCTTGGGCTCAACTGATCCCGATGTACCGGTATTGGCGTTTTTTGGCGGCGTTCATGGTCTGGAGAAAATAGGTTCAGAAGTAATTTTGTCTTATATGGAAACCATCAGTCAATTACTGGACTGGGATGAAGAACTTCTTGCCCGCCTGGAAAAATCCAGACTGGTCTTTGTGCCACTCGTTAATCCGGTGGGCATTTATCTGGGCACTCGTTGTAATGGCAACGGGGTTGATCTTATGCGAAATTCACCCATAGAAGGTGTCGGAACAACCAAGCTCTACAGCGGTCAGAACCTGACGCCTCATTTGCCTTGGTATCGCGGCGATATTTTAAACATGGAAAAAGAAGCGCTGGCTTTATGTCGCGTAGTGGATCAACACCTGTTTAACTCGCCACTATCAATCGCACTGGATTTACACTCTGGTTTTGGCATTAAAGACCGCTTATGGTTTCCTTATGCTTCACAGAAAACACCCTTTGCCTTTATTGCTGAAACCTTGGCATTAAAAGAATTGTTTGATCGGTGCTACCCACATCATGTTTATAAAATAGAACCCATGTGCCTGGAATATGTGATTAGCGGTGATCTATGGGATTATTTATTCGATGATTTTGTGCAACGATTTAGCGCTGATCGTTTATTTTTACCCTTGACGCTGGAAATGGGCTCATGGCTCTGGTTACGCAAAAACCCATCACATCTTTTTTCACGTCACGGCTTGTTTCACCCGCTGTTGCCGCATCGTCAGCACCGGGTTTTTCGTCGACATTTCTTGCTTTTTGATTTTTTACACCGGAATATTTTATACCCAAAAAATTGGACGCCCTTGGCACCGCAACAAAAAGCTGATTATACAAAAAAGGCACAGGAATTTTGGTATGAATAGTAAATTTGGTCATCACTGGATTCTGCTAAGAGGTCTGGCACGTGAATCAGCACACTGGGGCGATTTTATACCCATCCTGAAAGCAACTTTTCCGGACGCCAACATCACCACGATAGATTTACCCGGCACCGGTAGTTTTTACCAAGAAGCCAGTCCGACTACCATCAAGGCCATTACTGACAGAGTGCGTGCCCAAGCGTTGACTCAAGGTTGCCTGCAACAACCGGTCACCCTTCTGGCTGTTTCACTGGGAGCCATGGTTGCCTGGGAGTGGATGTGCAGCTATCCTGATGATATCTGCGGTGCAAGTTTGATTAATACCAGCTTTGCCGACTTAAGCCCTTTTTATCATCGCTTGCGCTGGCAAAGTTACCGTAAATTTGCAGCCTTGCTATCGAAGCAACAGGGCCGCAACCGGGAAAAAGCCATATTGCAATTAATAAGCAATCGCCGTGACCAAGATGAACAGATAAGCCTCGCTTGGGAAAAGATACAACATGAGCACCCGATTAGTCTTAAAAACAGCTTTCGACAAATTATAGCCGCCGCCAGTTATCGCCCCGGTGACATAAAGCCGAAACAACCCGTTTTGTTAATAAACGGCAAAAGCGACAAACTGGTAGCCCCCTTATGCTCGGAAAAAATACAAAAAAAATGGGCTTTAAAACTGCTAAGCCACCCGTGGGGCGGTCATGATTTAACGCTGGACGATCCAGACTGGGTCGCCTTGCAACTGAAAGATTGGATTTTGGAAAGCCGATAAGGTGCTCCCAAACCCGCCCTATTTCTGCGTTAGCCCAAAGCGAACCAAAATGGAATTGAAAAATCTGGATGCATACATTTCCAAGCTATGCGCTGAGCGGTCACAAATACGGGCAAAATTTATTGATAGACCCTGATATTTTCAGGCCCGTAGGGGCGAACCTATATGTTCAACCAACGTATTAAGCCATAATAACGCATTCATCCGATTTATTTTATTCATATCATCGGATAGCTACCGGCAATCAGGGCAGACACGCAGGTCTGCCCCTACGGTTATATTCTTGGCGGTCACAGCGTATACATTTCCAATCTATGCTCTGCGCGGTCATAAATACGGGCAACATTATATTCATAGATCCTGATATTTTTACGCCCGTAGGGGCGAACCTATGTGTTCGCCCAACCAACGTATTAAGCCATGATAACGCATTCATCCGATTTATTTTTATTCGTATCATCGGATAGCTACCGGCAATCAGGGCAGACACGCAGGTCTGCCCCTACGGT
>JBAXUR010000157.1:0-6576 GCA_037129595.1 Methylococcaceae bacterium
AGGCCACAACGCTTTATGCCTTGGTTTTTGCCTTTGTCTTGTATGAATCCGCTATACAGGTTATTCCCCGAACGGTCTCACCGCTAAATTGGTTACTGGTTATGTTGCTGGTGGGTAGCAGTCGTTTTTTTGCACGCTGGTGGTTGGGAGAGACTTATTTTAGCTTGGGCGGCATTCGAAGTGCAGCCGATTCAGGTAAAAAAAGTGTAGTGATTTATGGTGCGGGCAGTGCAGGTGTGCAACTGGCTTCTGCACTGGCGCACGGACGTGATTTTAAAGCAGTGGCTTTTATCGATGACGATAAGTCATTGCACAAAAGAAAAGCGAATGGGCTGCGGATATATCCGCTAAGTTCTCTAAGTTATTTGATACAGCGTTACCACGTTTCAGATGTTTTACTGGCCATGCCTTCTACAAAACGCTCACGCATCAGTGAGCTTATCCGCTTGTTGGAACCTTATGCCATTCATGTGCTCTCAATGCCCGGGTTATCTGATATAGCCCAAGGCCGGGTTAAGGTTGATACGCTTCAGGAAGTTGATATTGCTGATCTTTTGGGGCGTGACCCGGTCGCACCCGATCCGTCACTACTTAAGGCGTCAATTAGCGGTAAAGTGGTCATGGTAACGGGGGCAGGGGGGTCTATAGGGTCAGAATTGTGCCGGCAGATTATTCAATTGCAACCGCTTGCGCTGATTCTTTTTGAGGTGAGTGAGTTCGGACTTTATGCCATAGAAAAAGAATTGAATCATCGGTTAACCCATGCTTCAGGTTCCAAGCCTATAGAAATTATTGCCGTTCTGGGTTCAGTGACGCAAGCCAAGCGCATTGAAAAAGTATGTAAAGCTTTTAAGGTACAAACTATTTATCATGCGGCTGCTTACAAGCATGTGCCGATGGTGGAGAAAAATCCTGGGGAAGCCGTATGGAATAATATCTTTGGGACTTTTCGTGTTGCGCAGGCGGCCATCAATGCAGAAGTTGAGCTTTTTGTACTCATTTCAACGGATAAAGCCGTCAGGCCTACTAATATCATGGGCGCGACCAAGCGTTTTGCAGAATTGATTTTGCAGGCTCTGAGTTTAAACGAAGATCATAATTCCAAAACCCGTTTTACGATGGTGCGCTTTGGTAATGTTTTAGGCTCGTCCGGGTCTGTCGTGCCGTTGTTTAGAGAGCAAATAGCCCGAGGTGGGCCGGTAACCGTTACCGATGCCAGAATTATTCGTTATTTTATGACGATACCTGAAGCCTCGCAGTTGGTCATTCAAGCAGGTGCCTTAAGTCAAGGTGGTGATGTGTTTGTACTGGATATGGGTGAACCCATCAGAATTGTTGATTTGGCAAAGCGAATGATTCATTTAAGTGGTTTGCAAGTAAAGGATGAAAATAATCCGGCAGGTGAGATAGCGATTAGTTTTACCGGTTTGCGGCCGGGTGAAAAACTTTATGAAGAGTTGTTGATTGGTGACAATGTTTCAGAAACCAGTCACCCTAGAATTATGCGAGCCGAAGAAGCTGTTATTCCTTGGGTTGAACTGGAAAAAATGCTGGAGTCTTTGGAAAAGGCAACCAATGAGGATGATTTTGAGCAAGTTAGAGACGTGTTAAAGCTCGCCGTTTCTGGTTTTGTGCCGCAGTGCAAAAATGGTGATTTGCTATCGAATCGTAAAAAACTCGATGTGCAAGTGTCTGATTAAAAATCGCAGGCAAAAAAAACCTCCCAATGCGTATCCGCAGAGAGAGGTGAAAATTCAAGCAGAGCATTATGAGGAGGAACTGCTTGGAGAGGTATAACACCAGGAGGTAGTTAACTATTAACGCTTAGCTGTTCAGCTTTACTCGCATTACAATATTGCTATAAATAGCAGCGGAGGCAAACAATACGGTCGAAATAATAAATTGACCTGAAATGAAACTTCCTATACCGGCAATAAACAGTAAGCCGATTATTATGTCTTTGTTGAAGTTTTTCATTAGTTTAATCCTGTAATAAAGTTAAGTAATCTTTATGCAGCTTTGTTGCCGTTTTACAAATCTTGTTGCGTTCTTACATGGTTCATACTATACAGGGATATTTATTGTATACAATATGCCAAATAATAAATTAATTGTTTCCTGCTTAGAAATAGTGTGTAATGTCAAGACTTTTGTTGGTATGCAGCAGGTGCAAGATGCCAAGTAAAAATACGGTAGTTGATACCTCTAAGACTCTGCAATTAAGTCAAGCAAAAATGGAGCGCTTGCTGGTGCACATTTATGGGTAGTCACTTCTTAACTTGATAACAGTATAATTGAGGCTTAAATGGATAAATTAACAAGTATGACCGTTTTTGTGCGTGTCGCAAAAGCCGGAAGTTTTGCTGGTGGCGCCAGGGATCTGGGTATTTCCAGGGCAATGGCAACCAAGCATATTATGCAACTTGAAGGTAGTCTTGGAACGCGCTTAATCAATCGTACTACGCGTAGTTTAAGCCTCACGGATGTAGGTGTTTCTTATCTTGAACGCTGTCAGCAAGTACTGATAGATGTTGAAGAAATGGAAACCGCAGTGACACATTTACAGACAGAGCCTCGGGGAGTATTAAAAATCAGTGCGCCACCCGCTATTGGTGCAACTCATATTGCGCGTGCTGTGGCGGAATTTTTAAAAATTCATACTGATTTAACGGTTGAAATGATTTTGCAAGGCAGTCCTGGCGATTTGATTGATGAAGGTATTGATGTTGCCATTTTTCTGGGCGCTTTAGATGATACCAGTATGGTTGCCCGTAAATTAGCCAGTTCATCGTTGGTTGTTTGCGGATCGCCGGATTATTTGGAACGTTACGGTATTCCGCAGACGCCGGAAGATTTGGCGGAGCATAGTTGTTTGGTTAATTGGGCTATTTCGCCACGTAATAAATGGCAATTTAAAACAGAAGCAGGCTTTAAGGTAGTCACTGTTACCGGGAGAATGCAAGCCAATGCGGCTCACCCGATTCGTATAGCAGCCATTAATGGCTTGGGGCTGGTGATGCTGCCTACCTATATTGTTGGGCGTGATATTGAAAATGGTACGCTAAAAGTGGTGCTGGGGAATTACCCCTTGCCGCCTTTAGATATACATGCCGTCTATCCGCACCGGAAATATTTATCCGCCAAGGTCAAAGGCTTTATGGATTTTTTGCAGGCCTGGTTGGAGCATCGCGTGAGTATGCCGGGAACTGAATAATGACTGCGGTAATTGGCAAATGGAATGCTGTTTATAGCCAGTCGGAGCCGATTTTTTATCCGGCAGCAGTGCTGACTGAAAATGATTTTTTGCTGCCGTCGACCGGAACAGCGCTGGACTTGGCTTGCGGTTTTGGGGCTAATGCCGTTTTTTTGGCAGAGCAAGGATGGGCGGTGACTGCCTGGGATATTTCTTTAATTGCTATAGATAAATTAATGACTTATGCAGTCCGGCAAGGGCGTGTATCAATGCATGCCAAGAAAAAATCGTGACAGAAAGCTTTACTAAATGTTCTTTTGATGTCATCGTTGTGAGTCGATTTCTTGACCGTACTCTAAGTGATGCGATAATAGGAGCACTTAAACCGGATGGATTGCTTTTTTATCAGGACTTTTACGCAAGAAAAAGTGAGTCCAAAACGGCCCAATAATCCCGATTATCTCCTGGGTTGTGGTGAACTACTGGAGGTATTTGCACAGTTAAGAGTCGTTTTTTAGTAATTATTCACCTCCCCCTTTGAAAAAGGGGGATTGAGGGGGATTTATCTAATAAAATCTCCCCTAACCCCTCTTTTTCAAAGAGGGGGACTGAATAAGTAAGTTTTTTACAGAGAGAACGCTTTAATCGGCCAACATAATCGGGGGTTTAAGAAATGAAGCTCAGTTTGTCGGCCAGAAACGTAAATAATTGGTAACACCATGATAGAAAATTTAACTCCACAACAGGCGTGGGACTTGATGCAGCAAAATACTGACGCCGTATTGGTGGATGTGCGTACAAAAGTTGAGCATGCTTTTGTCGGACACCCCATAGATGCCGTTCATATTGCCTGGAAAGAGGCACCCGACTGGCAGGTTAATGCACAGTTTGTTACCGACGTAAAAAAGCGTGTGTCAGATAGAAACGCGCCGGTTTTATTACTGTGTCGAAGTGGGCAGCGTTCGCTGGACGCAGCAAAAGCACTTAAAGAGGCTGGGTATCAGCGGCTTATCAATATTATTGATGGCTTTGAAGGTCCCCTGGATTCGTTAAATCATCGAGGTAATCTGGGTGGCTGGCGTTTCAACGGTTTGCCTTGGGTGCAGAGTTAATTCCTGTCCAGCTTGGATTAGGCTGGATCTTGCCAACAAAATCCAATTTCAGTTTTGATGGGGCTATCACCATCGTTTTTGCACAGACTAACAAAAAACCAACCCGATAGAGTGGAATCCTTATACATCATGCTACACAGGGTATCTAAACACACCCTACACAATTTTATTAAACCCATTAGAGTACACAAAAAGTGATCGAGAAATTAAGAAACATCGCCATTATTGCCCACGTTGACCACGGTAAGACAACTTTGGTTGACAAGCTGTTACAACAGTCTGGTACCTTTGCCTCACATACCAAAGTGACTGAGCGGATGATGGATTCCAACGATATTGAAAAAGAACGTGGTATTACCATTCTGGCAAAAAACACGGCACTGGATTGGAACGGTTACCATATCAATATCGTTGACACCCCAGGCCATGCTGACTTTGGTGGCGAAGTAGAACGGGTATTATCGATGGTTGATTCAGTATTACTTCTGGTAGATGCTGTTGATGGCCCGATGCCACAAACCCGTTTTGTAACCCAAAAAGCTTTTGCTTTAGGTTTGAAACCGATTGTTGTTATCAATAAAATTGACCGTCCGGGCGCACGTCCTGATTGGGTTGTTGATCAAACATTTGATTTATTTGATCGTTTGGGCGCAACGGATGAACAACTGGATTTCCCTATCGTTTATGCCTCTGCCATTAACGGCTATGCCGGCTTGGAGCACACCATAACCGGTGGTGATATGACTCCGTTATTTGAAACAATCGTGGCAAAAGTAAGTCCGCCACCTGTTGATATGGACGGTCCATTCCAAATGCAGGTTTCAAGTCTGGATTACAATACTTATGTCGGCGTTATTGGTATTGGTCGTATTCAACGCGGTAGCATTAAACCTAACCAGCCATTGATCATTGTCAATCGCGAAGGTGTCGAACGTAAAGGTCGCATGTTGCAAATTTTTGGCTTTCACGGCTTGGAACGTGTTGAAGTCGCTGAAGCTCGCGCTGGTGATATTATTGCCTTTGCCGGTATTGAAAAGCTGGAAATATCTGACACTATCTGTCATCCTGAATTAGTAGAAGCGATGACTCCGTTAACGGTTGATGAACCTACCGTAACCATGACATTTCAGGTTAACAACTCGCCTTTTGCCGGTAAAGAAGGTAAATTCGTTACTACCCGACAAATACGCGACCGACTGGACAAGGAATTACAACATAACGTTGCCTTAAAAGTTGAAGACACGGCTGACCCTGATAAATTTAAAGTATCGGGTCGTGGTGAATTGCATTTGTCTGTTCTGATTGAGAACATGCGCCGCGAAGGTTTTGAAATGGGCGTTTCGCGTCCGGAAGTTATCATTAAAGAAATTGATGGTAAAAAATGCGAACCTTTCGAAATGGTCACCATTGAAGTGGAAGAAGAGCATCAAGGCTCTATCATGGAAAAACTGGGCGAGCGTAAAGGCGATCTAACCAACATGGTTCCCGATGGCAAAGGTCGTATTCGTTTGGAATATATGATGCCCTCACGCGGCCTGATCGGCTTCCAAACCGAATTTATGACAGCAACCTCAGGTTCCGGTCTGCTTTATCATGTATTCGATCATTACGGCCCGATGAAAGCCGGTGAAGTGGGTAATCGTCAACGTGGCGTTATGATTTCAATGGTTGCCGGTAAAGCGGTCACTTATTCATTACATCCGTTACAGGAACGTGGTGAATTGTTGTTGGTTAATGGCGATGAAATCTACGAAGGCATGTTGGTAGGCTTGCATTCACGCAGCAATGATTTATGCGTCAACCCTTGCAAACCAAAACAATTAACCAACGTTCGTGCTTCAGGTACTGATGAAAGTTTGGTATTGGCACGTATTCAGAAAATGACTTTAGAGCAAGCGCTTGAATTTATTGCTGAAGATGAACTGGTTGAAGTTACACCCAAGTCCATCCGTTTACGCAAGAAATTGTTGACTGAAAACGAGCGTAAAAGAGCAGGCAAGAACTAAGCTTGTAGGGGCAATCCCTTGTGGTTGCCTTAAAGAAGGTTCTTATAGATTGGGTTAGGCTGACGCTTAGCCCAATTTTTTTTGCTTTGATGTTTTGGCTTTTTAAATACGACTATCGCAGAAGTCAACCTACAGAATTACTTAATTAATTCAGAGCGCTATAATTATCTAAATCAATAAACAGATTTGTAAGTTCGATTATGCGAACAAAACTATTTTGGAGTAATTCATGACGACTACTATTCAATCTATTGAGCAAGCCATT
>JBAXUR010000158.1:0-6569 GCA_037129595.1 Methylococcaceae bacterium
CCAGATAAACCTGCCATTGCCGGCCAAAACGGTTAAAGTAATTAATAAAACCACTACCCATGTAATACTGCATGGTCTGGTAAACATCTGCCAAATTGACACCTTGCTTAATAACCTTATCCTTATCGACATCAACATACAACTGCGGTGTTGCGGCGATAAGTGTGGTAAAAATTCCGGTTAACTCAGGGCGTTGCGACGCTGCTTTGATAAATTTTTCGGTGTTTTCAGCTAAAAACTGTACCGTATTACCGCCCCTGTCTTCAAGTACAAAACTAACCCCGCCAGAGGTTCCCACACCGGGAATGGCGGGCGGTGGAAACACCATAGCCACCCCGCCCGGCAGTTTTTGCAGTTCTTTATTGACCGATGATTTAATGGCCGTGTATTGCTCTTTAGCGCCTTTACGTATCGCCCAATCTTCAAGAGTTATAAAGAAAAATGCGTTGTAGGTGGTATTCGCCTGACTGAGCATGTTGTAGCCCAGCACGGTTGAATAGTATTTTATACCCGGCGTTTTTTTTAATACGTCTTCAACTTGGCGAGCCATCTCGCTGGTTCGTTGAAACGATGAGGCATTGGGTAATTGAAGTGCGCCGTAGATATAGCCCTGATCTTCATCGGGCAAAAAGCTGGAGGGCGTTTTATTGCCTAAAAAGCCCGCCAACAAAGTCAGTGCCAACAAGAACATTAAGCCGAAAAAACTGTGACGAATCAGTCCGCCGCAAACGCCAACATAGCCATCGGTCATGCGGCCAAAACTACGGTTAAAAACGTCAAAAAATCGCTGTAACAAGCTGGTGTTTTTTTCCTTTGGTTTTGGCTTTAACATCAGTGCGCATAAAGCGGGCGTTAGCGTTAAGGCATTAAATGCAGAAAGCGCCACAGATATCGCTATGGTCAGCGCAAACGGCTGATAAAGACGTCCGGTAATACCGGGAATAAAAGCTGTTGGTATAAACACCGCCGCCAGAATAATGGCAATCGCGATAACCGGCCCTGACACTTCTTCCATTGCTTTAAACGCCGCATCTTTAGGCGACATGCCTTCCTCAATATGATGTTCTACCGCCTCTACCACCACAATGGCATCATCAATCACCAAACCTACCGCCAGCACCAGGCCGAACAGGGACAAGGTATTAATGGAGAAACCAAACAGGGGAAAAAATGCAAACGTACCGATTAAAGCCACCGGCACCGCGAGCAATGGAATCAGCGTAGCCCGCCAACTTTGCAAAAACAGATAGACGACAATAATAACCAGCACCAACGCTTCAAATAACGTTTGTACAATGTCATCAATCCCCGCAGTTACTGCCAGCGTGGTATCCAGTGCCACGGCATAATCCAGATCAGCCGGAAAACTCTTTTTTTGTTCGGCCATTAAGGCTTTGGCACCGTTGGCCGCATCCAGCGCGTTGGAACCGGGTAACTGATAAAGTGCAATCAGCGCGGTGGGTTGTCCATTCAAACGACTGGCGACCGAGTAATTTTGCGCCCCCAACTCAATTCGACCAACATCTTTAATGCGCACTGTTGAGCCCGTTTTATCAACGCGCAAAATGATATTGCTAAAGTCTTCTTCCGATTGTAAACGGCCTTGCGCCTGAATGGCATAGGTAAACTCTTGGCCATTAGGGATAGGCTCACCGCCAATTTGTCCGGCAGGGTTAACCGTATTTTGGGCTTGAATGGCACTGACAATTTCGGGGATAGTAATATCCATTGAGGCCAGCTTGTCGGGTTTC
The DNA here is from genome assembly GCA_037129595.1 of Methylococcaceae bacterium. GTDB lineage: Bacteria > Pseudomonadota > Gammaproteobacteria > Methylococcales > Methylomonadaceae > Methylobacter_C. The sequence continues at coordinate 1,752 of JBAXUR010000158.1, forward strand.
ACCCAAATACGCATGGCATACTGACCGGCACCAAACACCGAAACAGTGGAAATACCCTTAATGCGGGTTAGCTTGTCGTTAAGATTGATGTAGGCATAATTGGCCAGAAAAACATTATCGTAAGTCCCCTTGGGCGAATACAGGGCAAACATGATGAGTGGGGCGACGGTAGATTTTTGTACCGTTACGCCAAAATTGTTAACCGCAGCAGGAATCTGCGAAGCCGCTTGCGTTTCACGCATTTGAGCAAGAATTTGGTCGGTGTTGGGGTCAGTAGTGACATCAAAATCGACGCGCACATTGGTATTGCCGCTATTGGTGTTAATGGAATACATGTAGGTCATGTTATCAACACCCGACATTTGCTGCTCAATCGGCGTTGCCACTGCTTGTTCCATCGTCAAGGCATCTGCACCATTATAAGTAGTACTGACCTGAATTTCAGGCGGTGCCAAATTGGGGAACTGGGCAATCGGCAATCCCGCCATTGCTACCAAGCCCATAATAACCATAAGAATGGCTATCACCATCGCCACGATTGGCCGATTAATAAAAAATTTGGCCATTATATTATCTCGCTGCGTTGGTGGTAATCGTTGGCTTTTCTTCCAAAAGGTAAGGCGCTACATTGACCTTCATTCCCTCGCGAATCTTTTGCTGGCCTTCAACGACCACCTGCTCACCGGCTTTTACGCCGTCTTCAATCACAACCTTAGTGCCACTGGTATCGCCCAACTTTACCGGACGAATACTGATGCTTGTATCTGCATTAACCACCGCCAATTGCGTCGCGGTTTGCAAGCGAATTACGGCTTGTTGGGGTACGACCAACGCGTCATGCTTAACATCCGTAGTGGCGCGAATGCGTGCATACATGCCGGGGCGCAGGATGTTCTTCGGGTTTGAAAACAATACGGCAATCTTAATCGTGCCGGTATTGACATCGACTTGCCGGTCGGCAAAGTAAAAAATGCCGTTGTCGGGATAAATAGAGTTATCGGCCAAGGTTAGCTGCAAAGGCACCGGTTCAGGTTGTCCGCCGTTGCTTTGCTCGCGATGGGCTAAATGTAAATATTGTTTTTCGTTTAGGCCAATATAAGCGCGAATAGGCTCGACTTGGGATACCTGAGTCAACTCATTGTTGGCAGAACCGGGTCCTACTAAATCCCCGAGCTGCGCTTTTGATAAACCGGCTATACCGGTAATCGGAGAGGTAATTTTAGTAAAGCCCAGATTTAATTGAGCCGTTTCAACTGCGGCCTGCGCTGCCAACACCTGGGCTTGTGAACTTGCTACCGCGCCCACCGCATTATCACGGTCGAGAACACTGACCGCCTTTTCAGGTAACAGACGCTTAACGCGATTCATGGCCAGTTGATTGGTTGTCAGCACAGCCTGCTGCTGTGCCAGATTGGCTTTTGCTTGCGCAAGTGTGGCCTCAAAAGGACGCTGATCAATTTGGTAGAGCTGCTGGTTCTTTTTAACCAAATCACCTTCCTTGTAATTTTGCTTAATCAAATAACCAGTCACCTGCGCATTAATTTTGGCGTTGACCATGCCATCCAACGTACCCACCCATTCCTGCTGAACGGGCACATCCTGTTGTTGCACTTCAGTAACTTTTACCGTTAGGAGATTCGTTGCGACAGGTTGTTTGGCTTTTTCACAACCACTTATAAACATGACGGAAATAACACCCAATAACAGGATTGAATCCTTAAAATAGCCGCTTTTGCCGTTGGTGGATGTAGGCGGATTTTGCGTTTTTATCATAAAACCTTCTAATAATGTAAAGCAATTGAAGGGTGTTTTTGTCTGTCATCATAAGACAAAACAAACTTTATTGAGTGTGTGTGACCCATAAACAATAGGCCCGAAAACCTGGAAGGCTAATTGCACTTAGGTTGATTCTAAAATATTTTAGTATAGATGCCCAGATAAAATCTGTCAGGTAAGGATAATAGTTTAATTCGTAGGGGTATAAGTGATGTATTATTTCCCCAAACTCAAGAAGTAAAAATATTAAAATTTGGCACCAAAAACTTCGTAGGCAGGAATAAGGCTTTTCGAGCTCAAGCGTTTCCGGCATTCCCGTACGAAGGTGTCTCACCAGAACGATGCCGGTCGGGATTTGTAATCCCCGTTACGCTTCAAGAATTAATAGTATGTCGATTAATTTGTGGAGGTCAGGCTCTGCCTGACCTCCAGTTAGAAATAACAATGTTGAAAAAACAAACGCATCTTTTGTTGGATGTCGCCTTATTTTATTACTGCACGCACGCAAAAAAAACGCCAACTCCTAAACGAGACTATAAAAATACAACTGCTGTTGCTAATGCGACAAGAATATGAAAACTGTCAATGGGGATTTGAGCATTGGGTTATTTGTTTAAACGTTATCCAAATAAGCTGGCATGCTCAAGATAATTTCGGCACCGCCTTGGGCGTTGTTGCCCAAGGTTAATTTAGCTTCGTGCAATTGCGCGATGTGTTGCACAATAACCAATCCTAAGCCGTTGCCATGTAATTGTTGCTCGGTAAGGTCAGAAAATGAATGGCGTATATGCATTTTCATTGGCAGACCGGGCCCTTGATCAGAGACGCATAAATCTATTTTATTGCCATTACTTCGGGTGCTAAGGGTAATTGCACCGCCGCCATGCTTGATGCCATTATCAATCAGATTATACAAAAGCCGCTGCAAGGCCATTGGTTTATGCTTCGCTGCAAGGCCATTGGTTTATGCTTCAAGGTGTATGACGCACCATTTATACTCCCTTGCTTGTTTCCATCAGGTAACTGACTTCCAGTTCTCCAGGTTTTGCCTGATGTCCGTGCAAAACAACGCCACGGTGATTGGCTGCCAAGTGACGTACAATTTTGTAAACGTGTTCAATTTGATTGCCAGCGTCTGCCTTTGCTGCCAGTGCCGCCAGTTTTAGCGGTTGGTCGGCGTCTTTTAAAACGGTCAGTATTTTACGTTGCAGGCTCAATAAGGTTTCAGCCGCTTTTTTTCCGGCTTCTACGCCGGGTTGGTTATAGGCATTAATGTTGACCAGCGTGGCATAAAAGCCTACGGCTCGCTCGAACAGGGCGATCAGTGCGCCAACAGTTTGGGGGTTAACGCGGGTAATGGTCAGGGTAATTGAATCCCGTTGATTCTCGTAGAGTGCTTGCCGGGTACCTTGCAAAAATCCGGATAAAAAATCACCGGCAGTGACCTCGGGTTCTACTTCGATTGAGGGGCCGTTTCGATCTTCCAGCACTTCTATAAAAATAGCGAAGAAGTTGGCAACGCCTTCCCGTAGTTGTTGTACAAAGGCATGCTGATCGGTGGAGCCTTTATTGCCATAGACAGCAATACCCTGATGTACCGTATTACCGGCCAGATCTTTTTCTTTGCCCAGAGATTCCATTACCAATTGTTGCAAATAACGCGAAAACAGTAGCAGGCTGTCTTTGTAAGGTAAAACCACCATGTCTTTTTCGCCTTTACCCTTGCCTGCGCAATACCAGGATAGCGCCAATAAAGCGGCAGGATTTTGTCTGATTTCCGGCACACGGGTGGCGATGTCCATTGTTTTGGCACCGGCCAGCAAGGCGCGTACATCAATTCCCAGCAACGAGGCTGACAATAAGCCTACCGATGACATTTCAGAGGTGCGGCCACCAATCCAATCAAACATGGGAAATTCGGCCAGCCAACCCTCAATGCGCTCCAGTGCGTCCATTTTACTGCCCAACATGGTCACTGCAACGGCATGAGCCGGAAAGTTTAAGCCTTGTTGCTCGTAGGCGTGCTTTACTTCCAGCATGCCGTTACGTGTTTCAGGCGTGCCACCTGATTTGCTGGTGACAATAACCAGTGTGCTGCTGAGTCGGTCTTTTAAACGATTGAGGATGTGATCGATACCGGCAGGATCGGTGTTGTCGATAAAATGAATAGCCATCGGCGGAAAATCGGCTACCAAGGCTTCATCTACAAACTGCGGTCCCAGCGCCGAACCGCCAATCCCGACAGAAAGCACATCGGTAAATTTGGGAGCCAGCGGTGGATGGATAGTGCCACTATGTACTTTTTTTACAAAGGCTTCAATCTGATCCAGGTTGTCTATAATTTCATTTTTAAGCGCTACCGGTGCCAGTTCCGGGTTACGCAGCCAGTAATGACCCACCATTCGGTTTTCGTCAGGATTGGCAATTGCACCTTGTTCCAAGGCTGCCATATCCTTAAATGCCTGGGCAAATTTTGGCTCCAGGGATTCCACCATAAGGTCATCAAAGCGCATCCGGCTGACATCCAGATATAATCCCAAATCTTCGTTAAAATAAAGCCAATCCTGATAGCGTTGCCAGAGTTTTTGAGTATTCATAATGCCTGTATGCGTGACCTTGAAATGTTTAATAGAAATATAAGTGCATAATCCAGCACGGGTGCGGGTGGTTATTGTCTGATGTTACGCAAAAAGCGACAAAATTACCATGATAAATGTAAAGTTTTAGGTTTTTTTGGGTGCCGGGTCAATTAACAACAAGGTAATGCTTGAAAAATGCGGCCACCGAATCTTTATTTTTTAACTTGAATGAGGCAATCCCAGATAAATCAAGATGTTTTCGTTAGTCGCGACGTGGGCGTCGCTCCCACTGTGGGAGCGACGCCCACGTCGCGACTATAGATCGTCATTTGGTTAGCTGTCTGGTCTAGCTATGATTTGAGCTTGTTTTACTTAACGCTTGAATTTGGATAGGCAATTATAATTTTTTGTATGGCTTCTCTGATATGTTGGGCATTGGTTTGGGGGTCACCCACGGTGCCTT
>JBAXUR010000159.1:0-6539 GCA_037129595.1 Methylococcaceae bacterium
AATTTCAGCGCACGGTATCCTTGCCCGATAATGTCGATGATAACAACGCCAAAGCCGCTTTTAAAGACGGCATATTGACGATTACGATTCCCAAAACGGAAAAAAGCAAACGCAAAAATATCGAGATTAAATAATCCGGACTTTACTGGTAACTTGCTTCAGCCGGGTATTAATTATGGACCATTAATACCCGTCTAAAAACAGGCAGTGTCGGTACTGTTTCCTATAACCCATATCGAGAGCGTTTTGTGGGTCAATTTCAAAGAGCATTAACCTTACCTGGCTCTGCTAATGTCCAAAATGACAACCGAATAGGCTAATGGCGTGTTGACCATTACGATTCCAAGATACTGATTTTATACAATAATAAGCGGTGATAGCTAGCCGGTTTAACTGGATAATTATGAAAAATCAAATTAAGCACTACGCACTATCGGGGTTATTTACACTATTAATCTGCTTAATGCCCATAACCAAAGGATTCTCGGAAGAGTTACAACCCCCTCAACAAGTTATACAGAGTGTTTCTGACCAAATAAAGCAAAAACTAAAAGATAAAGCCTTTGCCAGTAATTTTTCTCAAGTGACGCAATTTGTTAATGGCGTTATTGATCCCCATACTGATTTCGACAAAATCGCGCCGTTAGTTTTAGGGAAGCATTGGAAAGCAGCAACGACAGTAGAACAGGAGCGTTTTAAACATGAATTTCAGACCTTGTTGGTAAGAACTTACTCAAGAGCCTTTGTGGAATATAACGACTGGTCAATAGATTTATTGCCTCTTGAAATATCAAATGAGCCGACAAAAGCCATCGTAAAAACCAAGGTTATGCAACCAGGGCAACAATCTGTTGATGTCAATTACCGGATGTTACTGAGCAGGGGAGAATGGAAAGTTTACGATATTATGATTGATGGCGTCAGTCTGGTAACAAACTACCGCGCCAGCTTTAACGAAGAAATTCAAACGAAAGGTTCATTAAGCGCCGTTATTGATTCGCTGGCTAAACGTAATGCCGAAGCACTGCTACCCAAGGATTCTTAAAGATAAGGCTATCAATTTTTGGCTAGCAATCTAAGTCGGAGCGGATAACGTTTTTTAAAATAGCCTCGCTTTATTTTTTCATTTCACCTTAGTCATTAATACTGCACTGGAGATTAAAATGATTGGATATGGGTTTAAGTGTGTGTGCATTTTTATTCTTGGTGTAACCGCTGCTTTTGCCGCGAATGGCCTCCCGAATGATAACTATCGGGGAGCGATGCTTTACGAAAATCATTGCCTGCAATGCCACACAGAGCAGATACATTGGCGAGAAAAGAAAAGTGTGACTGACTGGAAAAGCCTGATAACCGAAGTCGATCGCTGGCAGCATATTTCCGGACTTGAATGGAGCAAGAGTGACATTGAGGCGGTCAGTCGCCATCTGAACGGCTTGTTTTATCATTATCCTTAACGCCAGCAGGTCTGCGCCATGAAAAAAGTAAAACATATTATTTTTTGGATTGTAGCCCTTGGTATTATTTTGCTGTTGTTTTCCAGTCATGTTATAGCCATGTAGTGTCAGAGGCGCATTCCGCTTACTTTAAAAATGCACCTTACTACCAGACTTGACCTCTGCAATCAAAAAATCAGCTATACTCTCTTTGCTTGGATAACATCAAATACCTAAAATAAGCCGACATATATACAACACGCAATTACCTCGAAAATAAATGCCTCAAGTCGGCGCTACGATTAAATAGATGCCTAGCCCTACCATCACCAATCCACTGATTAATTTAAGCCAACGACCTTCCTTTTCCTGGAGCCGCCGCTGACTTAAGGTGATGATGCCTATTGTTAAAATAACAACATCATCGAACATATAAGCCACATTATAAAGCAGCAGATAACTGTAATAGCTTATGCTGCCCAGTTGTTTCAATGTCAGTATTCGGGTGTACAGCGCAGGAAAACCTGAGGTACACATAAACTCAACTATCTGCACTAAAATAGCCAGCACCACCGAGCCAATAAGTGCGCCGGCAAGATTTTTCGCCTGTAAAATACGCCGCATTCCGGCATAAATATCCGGCTTTGCGGCATCGGGAATCGACAGTGAAACGCCCTTGCCGTAAAATCGGAAATCCTTGAGATTAATCAATCCTGCCAAAAGAGCAATGGTGGCTATCACTATTTCAGAAAGGCGGGACAACCCAATGAATAAGAACAAATTAAGCCAGGCCGCCATGAACATAAAATAAGCCAGACCTTCAACCGCAACAAAAGTACCCGCGATGGCGAACATCCGCAACCGGTTATTCATGGGTGCAAGCAGGGAGATCATCAATATCAGCACCCACATCGAACAAGGATTGAAGCCGTCCAGCAAACCCATGGCTAAGGTAAACAGCGGCAAACCAACCTCATCCAGCGACAGTCTGTAGCCTAAAAAATCCAGAAAATAAGGCGGCGTAACGTGGGTTGATAATCCGGTACCCACTTCGCAGGACAAAGATTGCTCGGCTTCACAACTACCTGAAGCGGCCTGATTTTTCCGGATTTTCATTTGCGCTAACGCGTTACGAATAACCTGCCCAGTGGTTATCTCATCAGAATAACCGACAATCAATTGATCACCCACCCAAAAAGCGGGCACTCTTACCGCGCCTAAGCCATTATTTTTAGCCAGTTGGTGTAATTGTACCAAGGCGGCCGGTTCCTCAACGACATCGTGATTGACTATCTTCAGAGCCGGTTGCTCACGCTTAAGTCTCTGTAAAAATAGCTCTGCTTTGGCGCAATGCGGACAGCCATTACGAACGAAGACTTCAATGTCATTTGCTGGTACCGCAGGCACACTGCTTTTATCCGGCAATAAAACAGCGCCCGCTGTAAAAGCCGTCGCACTTAAAATAAAAGTTAAGAATACGATGACACCCGCAAGAAACTGCCTGACTATCATTTTCAATGAATACGCTCCTGGTGTTCCTTTTATATTGCTATGGAAAAATATTGATTAAATCTGTATAACATCCAATAAAAATGGTCTTAAATAAATTTCACTTAACACGGGACAATCAATGAATCATATCGCTACAGAATCGGACGCTAACAAGGTAAATCAGGGCACTGAACATAAGTCCCTAAACGCCAACCAAACATCTAAAGGTGAGTTGGTTGTTAAGGGCGTTGCTACAGCGGTGGCGGCTTCAGCCATTATACAATCCGGGAAAGGGGTTATGTCCCTACTGGGCAGACATCCTCTTGTTGTGTTCGGCTTGGGTATTACAGCAGGTTATTTGACACATAAATACCGTAAAGAAATTATTTCAATCACCAGCAAAACCACTGAACAAAGCAGAGATTTTGTGTTGCGTCAAAAAGAAAATCTTAAAGAACTACTTGCAGAATCTCAAGACGATGCAGGTAATCAAGACGCTTCAAAATAAATCCGGCTTGTGCAATGGGATTCTGCAAAAAAACGGTTTGGTTCAACTAATCCCCATTGCTGATAGGGCAGATAAGCCTTGATTCATGAACACGGTCTCGTAGCTGCTTACCCGGCTTGAAATGGAGTACATGTTTAGCTGATAAATTTAATGGCTCTCCGGTTTTTGGGTTTCGTCCTAAACGGGCGGGATGAAAATGCAATGAGAATGCCCCAAAACCTCTGATCTCTATTCTATCCTTAGCGATTAAAGCCTGACATAACTGTTCGATAATACAGTCAACCGACTGATCAACATCTTTTAGTGTTAAATGGGGTAGTTTTTTAGCTAAAGCATCAATAAGTTCCGACTTGACCATGTTGAAAGACCCTGTAATTATTGAGTACTTGTTAAATTCAATCAAAGCTGACAGATGAACTAGCTACTATATTTTAAATGATATAGCTCAGTCATTCACCTGATGATTTGTGCTTTATATAAACAGAAAAATCCGGCTTTTACTGTACCATTTATTGCGAAAAATTGTTATACGTCAAACGACCCAATTTTCAAAAAATCCATTAACCATCAATGAGTGTAAGCCCTGGCATTTGATATTTAAGTTTTTTAATACTTAGGTTCGGCGAGATCAGCTGGTCGCTTTTACTGACCCGGAATGTTTTTTATCAAATCAGCATAGTAATCTACCATTTGCCGAAGAAATAAAATAACTATATCAATTTCATGCTTAATGTCATGGATAAAATTATGCTGCTGAAAACTGTCTGCCACATAAAATGACAAGCCCATGTAAATGGTATTACAGCCCATTATAATCATAATAAGTGCGGCGGACTTTAACATTAAGCCTCTAAAGTGGGCGCTCATTTTTCCAAATGCCAAGCTGACAAACAGCATGGTCGGCAGCGTACCCGCGCCAAAGGTCAGCATTAACAAGCCGCCTTCCATCACGGTAGTGGCTGACGTTGCTTTAACCGCCATGGCAAAAGTTAACGGGCAAGGCATTAAGCCATTTAACAAACCCGCAATGGTGGCGCCCAGTAGTGGACCTTTGGTTCTTGATTCTGCATAACCCCGACGTAATAAATTCATCGGTAATAATCTGACGGAGCCCTGAAAAGGAATCCAGCCTAAAATCCCCAGCGCAAGAATAATAACGACTGCACCGATAAACATCTGCAAGATGCTTTGAACCTTACCAAACACGCCGCTGGAAACCAGCACAAAGCCGAGCGCCGCTGCCGCAAAACCGACCATCGTATAAACGAATATCCGGGCCAACTGATACATAAAATACGGCAAATAACGTTTTGAAGGCCCCGCGTTCATAAAGTAACCGGATACCAGAGCGCCACACATGCCCAGACAATGTCCGCTACCTAATACACCTGCCATAAAGGCCAAGCCGTAATCAAAGCCGCCCGCAGCAGCAGCCACATGCTGCATGCCCATATCCATCGTTGAATGATCCATTTTTTAATCCTGTTTTTTACTTAACCGTAATGAATTAACAATAACCGAAACCGAACTTAAGGCCATTGCCGCAGACGCTATCATCGGGTTAAGTTTACCCATAGACGCGACCGGAATGGCAATAACGTTATAAGCAAACGCCCAGAATAAATTTTGCTTAATGATCCTGATGGTATCGGTACTTAACTGAATAGCACCGGTCACTTTGGTAATATCTCCCTGTACCAGCGTCATATCCGCAGACTCAATCGCTATATCAGTCCCCGTGCCAATGGCAAAACCAACATCGGCCGCCGCCAATGCGGGTGCATCATTAATACCGTCACCAATCATGCCGACTTTTTTACCCTCTTTTTGAAACTGGTTAATAATGGCTAATTTTTGCTCAGGTCTGGCATTGGCGATAACCGTTTCAATGCCGACAAGGGCGGCAATATAGTGAGCCGTTTTTTCAGTATCACCGGTTACCATGAGTGTTTGTATGCCCAGTTTTTTCAAATGCTGTATAGCCTCAATGGCCTGTGGTCTGGGCTTGTCAGCAATGCCGAATACAGCCGCAGCCTTGCCGTTGATGGCCATAAATACAGGTGTTTTACCCTGCCCAGAAAAATCACTGGCGGCATTTAACAAGCCGTCAACGATAATCTCTTTATCCAGCAACCATGCCTTGTTACCCAGCAACAGCGCTTTACCGTCTACTTCGGCTTCAATGCCCCGTCCGGTTTCACTGTAAAAATGCGTGCATTCCTGTAACGCTATCGCTTGTTCTTTAGCATAAGCCACTATCGCCTTACCCAAAAAATGTTCTGAATTATTTTCTGCGGAAGCGGCCAAGCGGATGAGTTTTTCATCGCTCATTCGGGATAATTTAAGTAAATCCGTCACTTTAGGTTTGCCTTCCGTAATCGTACCGGTTTTATCAAAAACCACGACATTAAGCTTGGCTGCTGTTTCCAGACTTTCGCCATTACGGATATAAATACCTTCACGAGCGGCCTGCCCCGCTCCCACCATAATCGCCGCCGGGGTTGCCAAGCCCAACGCACAAGGGCAAGCAATCAATAATACGGTGATGGCATTGCCAAAAGCAAAACCGAAGGGTGCCCCCACCAGCAACCAGCCGCCCAGGGTTAAGCCTGACAGTATCATCACGGAGGGTACAAACACGGCGGAAATTTTATCCACCTGTTTTTGAATCGGTAATTTGGTTGCCTGCGCCTGATCGACCATGTGTACTATGCCGGCCAGTACGGTATCCATGCCGACTGCGGTAACGCGAACACGCAACGCACCGCTACCGTTAACACAACCGCCAATCACTTTATGGCCTACGTCTTTTATGACCGGCAAACTTTCTCCCGTCACCATGGCTTCATCAACGGTGGATACACCGTGAATAACGATACCGTCAGTCGGAATTTTCTCGCCGGGACGCACCAGCAATACATCGTCAATCACACAATCGTCAACGGCAATAACACTTTCTTGCCCGTCACGAATGACGGTCGCAGTTTGCGGTTGTAAATCAACCAGTTTGCGTATCGCTACACCGGCCTTGCCTTTAGCCCGCTCTTCCAAAAAGCGCCCCAGCAATACAAAGGTGATAATGGCCGCACCGGCCTCAAAGTAGA
>JBAXUR010000016.1:0-42612 GCA_037129595.1 Methylococcaceae bacterium
ATTCCATTACCAAGCAGGCAGAAGCCGCGCAGCTGATTGTGATTAACTCCTGTGCCGTCACACAGGATGCCGCCAGAAAATCCCGTCAACTGATCCGTCGTATACACCGCGATAATCCACAAGCCAAGCTGGTGGTTAGCGGTTGTTACGCGACTTTAAACCAAGACGAAGCAGCGTCTTTACTGGGCGTTGATTTGGTTGTCAGCAATAAGGATAAAGATCAACTGGTAGAAAAAACCTTAACCGAACTTAATATGGACGTGATGCCCGCCATGTCTACAGAGCCGGGTGAAATATCTTTATTTACTCGCGGACGGCAACGCGCTTTTGTTAAGGTGCAAGATGGTTGCCGTTATCGCTGCACGTTTTGTATCGTTACCGTCGCGCGTGGTGATGAAGTCAGTCGTCCGGTGCAGGCCGTAATCGATGAAATTAATGCTCTGCATAAACAAGGCATTACGGAAGTTATTTTGACCGGCGTCCATTTAGGCGGCTATGGCAGTGATTTGGGCAATAATCTGTCTGATTTAATCAAGGCCATTTTATCTGAAACAACTATTCCAAGGCTTAGGCTGGGTTCTTTAGAGCCGTGGGAATTGCCGGAAGATTTCTTTACGCTATTCCATAATCCCCGTCTGATGCCGCACTTACATTTACCGCTGCAAAGCGGTTCAGATACCGTGCTGCGCAGAATGGCAAGGCGTTGTAAAACGGAAGAGTTTGCGGCCATTGTTAGCCAATTGCGGGCACAAATCCCCCACTTTAATATCACTACCGATATTATTGTCGGCTTTCCCGGTGAAACCGAGGAAGAATGGCAGGACAGTTTTAACTTTATCAAGCAAACTGGTTTTGGTCATATCCATATCTTTACCTATTCCAGTCGTGAAGGCACAAAAGCCGCGACCTTGCCAAACCAGCTGACCAATAAGATAAAAAAACAGCGCAGCCAACAGTTACATGGCTTAGCCAATGACATGAAGTTGGCGTTTTGCCAGGAAAATATCGGTAATATCTTTCCGGTATTATGGGAAGGTTACCACGAACCTCTTGAAAGCGAAAAACAGCGGGTATTTGGCTACACCCCCAATTACCTTAAAGTTAGTTGTGTGATAAACAACGATGAATCGGTTGAGAATCAGACGATTACCACGCGATTAATGGCGGTTGAGGAAGGCTATATTGTTGGGGAGATTACTGGATTATAAGAGATGGCTATCAACTAAGCGGGTAGCTTGGGTTTTGCGTTGCAGGTAGTGATATTAAAAAGAATTTTTTAGTCATTGCTGCAAGTCTTTGAAGTCATAAGGTAGTTTTCACAAATGCAGTAACTTCGATTGCAGTAGCCGCTTGATTTAGGGGTTACTGCATAAATTGTCGATTACTACTGCATTTTGGTGGGCAATAAAAAACCCGCTAAGCCTTACGACTTGCGGGTTTTTGTATTCTTTGAATCTGTCTGAATTCACCGGTGGAGGTTGCGGGCGGAATCGAACCGCCGTAGATGGCTTTGCAGGCCACTGCATAACCATTTTGCTACGCAACCATAAAGGTGAAATAGAAAAGCCGCAATGATTCGCGGCTTTTCATTTATATATTGGAGCGGGAAACGAGATTCGAACTCGCGACCCCAACCTTGGCAAGGTTGTGCTCTACCACTGAGCTATTCCCGCTTTGAATTTATTTGGCTATTATAAGGATTTTAAAAATCCTGTCAAACTTTATTTTATTGAATGTCAATTGCCAAAGCCCATGCTTCGTTGCCTTTACAGTTACCGTCTTCGATTCTGACTTTAGCATAGGTTTTTTGCTTGCCATAAGCATCTGCAAATTCCAGTACGGAAACAGGGGTGCCTTGAGCTATATGCTGGCAAACGCTGGATCTATCTTTTTCTTCAGTATCATCATAAGCCGCTATAGTTCCAGGTGTTGCTACCAAACGAACCGTTGCCGCTACGTCATAAGCATTGGCGCTCTTCAATACATAGCGTTGACCTATAGCAAGATCTTTAAGTGCCGGCCCGGATATAGTCGGCTTGGCACTGTCATCGCCGCCCATTGTCATCAGTAAAACAAGCAGAACGGCTACTCCGCCAAGACTACCAAAAAATACTTTTGGATTGGACTCTTTCAAGCTCAAGAAAGAAGACATCATATTCCCGGCAACGCCTGTTGCCGCCTCTACTGGTTGCGTAACATTTTCCTGTGGTTGAACATTTTCTTCTGGTTTGGCGTTTTCTTCATTACTCATTTCTCATCCTCACATTAGTGTAATTTTATTTATTATATTGATGAATCATTGCTTAACGTCTTATTAAGTCGAGTCAGACAACGGTAAGCCGTATTAATTGATCAATCCATAACTACTCAAAAGCAGGTTGAGCACTAACGTGTTCCTACTTTAATGAGTAAACTTATCACGATCAAAAAAAATTTCAAGTGCTTTATGACCCTTGTCCAGCACATAAGCACTATACTTTAAGATTAAATGAACTCGTAGTCTTTTTTGGCTGGCAGCTGTTTTCTGTTTTCAATGATATTAATACCGGCAAACTGCCGGCAACCCACGTCGACATTTATGCCGTTTTTTAGCGTTGTTGGTTTGCTTGGGAGTGCACATGAAATAACTTCGACATCTTGCTCCTTCTCCCTCAGGGAGCATAGGTATCTACACAAATTTCGCATAATAAAAACAATGAGTTGAAAGCCATCAAGCTCCCTCTCCTGCTGGAGAGGGTTGGGGTGAGGAGAATAAAATCAAGCAGTTATATTTCCCCTCATCCCAACCTTCTCCCTCAAGGGAGAAGGAGCTGATACTTGTGTAGATACCTATGCTCAGGGAGAGGGGTGAGGGGATATAAAACGGTCAAGTTATTTCATGCACGTTCCTTAACAAAAAAACGCCATCAATTTTTTAACCGCCGCCTTTTTTCACCATCATGCCCTTTGATGGATTATAGCCAATAATGGCTGCCGTCATAAAAACCAGAAACGCGACTAACGTATAAATAAAAGCGTGCTGATTAAACTGTCCATATAGGGCAAAACGGATTAATTCAACAGCTTGCGAAAACGGGTTGTATTGCGCCAGCTTGCTAAGCAATACGCTGGATTCTTTCATTTTCCATAAAGGATACAGTGCGGTTGACATAAAAAACATCGGGAAAATGACAAAATTCATGACGCCGGCAAAATTTTCCAGTTGTTTTATGAACGATGACAATAATAATCCCAGTGCCCCCAGCATTAATCCGGACAGCATCAAGGTTGGCAATACCCACAAATAGCCTTGCCAGGGGGCATGAATGTCATAAAACCAGGCAATGCCTAAAAATACATAGACCTGCAAGATGGATACGCCGGTTCCTGCCAGTAATTTACTGAGCAATAAAAACCAGCGAGGTAACGGACAGACCATCAGTATGCGCATACTGCCCATTTCCCGGTCATAAACCATTGATAAGGAGCTCTGCATGCCGTTAAAGAGCTGTATCATGCCAATCAGACCGGGTGTAATATAAACTTCATACAGAATGTAGGTTTCGTAAGGCGGGGTGATGGCAAGCCCCAAGGCTGCTCTAAAGCCGGCGGCAAAAACAAACAACCAGACCAACGGCCTGACCAAGGCGGAAATAAAGCGTTCCCGTTGGGTAACAAAACGCCATAACTCACGTCCGATAATGCCCCACATAGCTCGCCAGTAATGCATCATGTTCATGCCTGTTCTCCTTGCGTCAAGTTGTAAAAGGCATCTTTTACCATGGCCGTGTTCGTTATTTTTAAGACGTCATCCACCGTGCCATTGGCTTTTATTTGGCCTTTATGCAGCACGATTAAATGATCGTCCGGATAAATTTCATCGATTAAATGGCTCGCCCATAAAACCGCCAGTTTTTCATCGGCCGCCAATTGATGCACATAGTCAACAATGGCTAACCGGCTGGGCACATCCAGGCCTACAGTTGGCTCATCCAGTAACAACAAGGCCGGTTTATGCAGTAATGCCCTGGCAATTTCTACGCGCCGCCGATGACCGCCATTAAGTTGGCGAATTTTCTCAAACCGCCGATCAAACATGTTTAAGCGTTCCAGTTCTTGTTGAATCCGTTGCATCGCTTCTTTACGTCCCAAGCCGTGCAAGGCGGTGTGGTAGCGTAAATTTTGCATGACCGTTAAATCCATATCCAGAGTGGTTTGCTGAAAAACCACCCCCAACTTTGCCAAGGCTTGGCGAGTTTGCTGTTTAATATCAAATCCACATAGTTCAATACGACCTTCATGGGTGTCATACAAACGGGTAATCAACGAAAACAACGTGCTCTTGCCTGCACCGTTAGGGCCTAAGAGCAAAGTGCATTCACCGGCACATAGCTTAAAACTGACTTGGTCCAGCGCTTTCTTGCCACTATAAGAGAAGCTTAAATTCTCGATGGATAATGCGATGACTGGCTTCATGGTTTTGCCACAACGCCCCAGGGATAATTCCCCACACCCACCGATTTAGTGACGGTTTGAGTATCCAGATCAATAATGGAAATATCGTTACTGGTGCCGTTGGTGGTATAGAGGCGTTTTTGATCGGGAGAAAAAGCCAGATTCCACACCCGTTGACCGACCAACAGCGTTTTTTCAACTTCAAATGTTTTGGCATTAATTACCGCTACACGATTTGCGGGCCCCAAAGCCACGTAGCCTCTATTGCTGTCTTTATCAATGACCACGCCTACCGGCTGAATTTTATCGGCAGTCACGCCGGAAACCTCAAACTTGATGGTTTTGATGATTTGCTGGGTCTTGGCATCCAGAATCATTAAGGTGCCGGCCATTTCTGAAGTGACCCACAATTGCTGACTATCTGCGGTAAAACCAACGGCTCGCGGACGCGGATCAACCAACGTATTTTCTACGATCGTGTTGGTTTTGGTATCAATCCAGTGCACCATATTCGTGGTTTCTGAGGCACTGATTAGCCATTTATTATCGGGGCTAACGGTAATGCCTTCGGGTTCCACGCCGACCTTGATTTGCTTGATGGCTTTCTTTTTGGCAATATCAATCACCGTCACCAAGCTATCATCTTCGTTTGATACGTAAATCTTGTCACCCGTAGGATTTAACACAAAAGTCTCAGGGTCATCACCCGACGGTAATTTTCCAACTTCTTTTAGGGTTTCGGCATCAATTATTTTTATCGTGTTGTCATCACTGGTGGCGATGTACAAAAATTGGTTGTCCGGGCTGATCGCAATGCCACGGGGGCGCTGACCTATAGGCACTGTTTTGATTAGCTTGCCGGTTATTGGATCAACTACCGCCAGCGCATTATCTTTTTCCAGCGTTACAAAAACGCTTTCAGCGTGAACGACGCCTGCCAATGCCAGCGCTAAAAACAAACCCAGCCTCTTTTTTATCAATATCATTTAGTTATCCCACTTACATTGTGATTCAGGTTGATCATAACCCAAGGTATCCAGTTCGGTTTTTGGATGCAAAAAGCCTTCAATGGGCGCGACAGCAACCAATGACCGAGGCGCTGCCAACAAAACAGGTTGCCGCAACTGACCGTCCCACGAGCGAAAAGACAATGGATTGCCGGTATAGCCATTCAAGGCAAAGGCATCGCTTAGCATATACTCTTTAACGGGGTTTAGGTCATTGGATTTAGTGCGTGTAGCGGCTTCACCGATCGCTCTAACCGCCAGATAAGCGGCATAATCTTGCTCTTCCATCCAGCGACCTGCTTTTTCTTTAAAGCGGTTTTGAATCTGCACGGCGCCCCATTGTTCATGGGTTTTGTGCCAAGGTGTAGCAATCAGTCCCTGAGTGCCGATTACCGGTCTTGGAATCCAGGTACGATAATCCAGATATTCGCCAAACTGACCTTGTTCATCCGCCACCACCAAAACATCGTAATCCTCATCGGTTTGGGTAAATACGGCGACATCCGATTGCGCCGTGCGCCTGGCATCATAGGTATGTTCCCAGGTTTTTTCTGTCACTATAGTCATGCCAAAACGCTTGGCAGACCGCTTTATGGCATCGGCAAACAGCCGGTCTTCCTGAGTCGAGCCAATGATTAGAAACCATTTGGTCCAGCGTTTTTTCATCATATATTGCGCCAAAGCGTCGGCACGCATGGCTCGGCTGGGCAACAAGTGCAAAACATGACGGCGGCATTGCTCATTGCGCAACGCATCATCCACCGTTGCAACATCAAATAACAGCATTTGTTTGGCAGCAGGTAAATCAGCGAGTTGGTTTAATTGCTCAGCTGGTAAATTAACCACCACATACTGAAATTTATTGGCCAGCTCTTTATTAAAGGTTTCAATAACGTTCCCGTTTAACGGCACCATAAATTTTTTTAAATGATAGTGCTGCCCGGTAAATTCACCGGTGGTATTATCATCGTCAATGCCGAGCTCTGCACCGATAACACCCTTGTCTTTAATAAAAACATCCAGATTGGATAACGGAGCCGGTACGTTTTGCTCTTGTGTTAAATAAGCAATATTAATGGCCTGTTTAGCTTTTTCAGCCACAGCCCCGGTGCTAATTAGTGGCATAATTAACAGCATATTTACCATTATTCGAAAGCCTAAATTAATTGATTGCATCATTTCCTTGGAATAAAAGTTCGTATTTTCTAATTTTAACGGATTCAAAAACTTTTTTTTAGATTTCGCAAAAGTTTACAACAAGTGGTCGTTGAACTAACGCTTGAAACTGGGGATTAATTCCCTCAAACTTCAGTAATCCCTAACCTTCCCAGTCTACTTATGGAATTAACAGGACAACCTAAAATGACACACGGCACGCTAAGCACAATAACTCTCTATCCGGTAAAATCATTGGCCGGAATTAGTGTAACCCGATGGCCGGTAACTAAAACAGGGCTTTTGTATGACAGAAAATGGATGCTGATTGACGAGGATGCGCAATTTTTAAGTCAGCGAAAGTTACCGAAAATGGCTTTAATTAAAACTGAGCTAACCGACAGTCATTTGATCCTGTCTGCACCCGACATGGAAAACCTGTCATTAACGTTAACGCCGACGGGTGGCGATATTATTAACAGTGCGATATGGCATGACCAATGTGATGCGCGTAGCGTATCACGGGAAGCGGATCAATGGCTGAGTCGGTTTTTAAAGCAGGATTGTCGATTGGTTTATCAGCCCGATGAGATGGTGCGGCAAGTTGATCCCCATTATGCCAACCAAACTGACACCGTGGCCTTTGCTGACGGCTTTCCTTTTTTGATAATTTCAGAAAACTCATTGGCTTCATTAAATCAGGCAATGCAGTTAAACTTGTCAATGACCCGCTTCAGACCCAATCTGGTTATTTCCGGTTGTCCCGGTTATGCCGAAGACAGTTGGAGAGAAATTAGTATTGGCGCTATTGATTTCAGGTTAACCAAGCCGTGCTCCCGCTGCTCGGTTCCGGCCATTGATCCAGAAACAGCACAAATCGGCAAAGAACCACTGACAACGCTTAGCCGTATCAGAAAATGGGAAAATAAAATCTATTTTGGACAAAATGCCCTGCATAATCAGAGCGGGATATTAAGCATCGGTGATACCGTGCATGTTAAAGTGACGGGTACAAAACAACCACCGCTTTGATTTAAGAGACCTTGAATTTTGTCGTTACCGCTGATTAACCGAGAAGGAACAATCAATCATGTCTCATCATCACGAAACCCATCGCACTCATCGTATAGGCTGGCTACGTGCCGCTGTTTTAGGCGCAAATGATGGCATCGTCTCAACTGCCAGTTTAATTGTAGGTATTGCCGCCTCCCATGCCGGACATAACGATATCGTATTGGCCGGTGTCGCCGGACTGGTTGCAGGAGCCATGTCGATGGCAGCCGGTGAATATGTGTCAGTCAGCTCACAAGCCGATACCGAACAAGCCGATTTGGCGCGTGAACGCAGAGAGCTGGATGAAAATATTGAGCATGAACAAAAAGAGTTGCAAGCCATTTATGTCGCGCGAGGACTTGATCCTTTTCTGGCCGAGCAAGTCGCCGAACAATTGATGAATCATGATGCCTTGGGTGCGCACGCCCGTGATGAGTTGGGTATTTCTGCAACAGGCACAGCACGCCCGATTCAAGCAGCACTGACTTCGGCAACCACTTTCGCTATTGGCGCAGTGTTGCCACTATTAATTGTCCTATTTGCCCCTGAGCCAAACTTAATTATTTTTGTGTCATCCGCTTCCTTGCTATTTCTTGCCTTACTGGGTACTTTAGCCGCTTATACCGGCGGCTCCGGTATTATTAAAAGCGCTTTCCGGGTAACTTTCTGGGGCGCGTTGGCGATGGGTTTAACTGCGGGTGTCGGGGCTGTTTTTGGAACCGTTGTGTAAGATAGCTTCACAATCACTCAGTAGCGCATTTGAATTTTGCTTTGGAAATCGGCCAGTATTTTATATATCATGTTAAGCACAACCAGTACCCCATTAAAAGCGGGGCATCCCTTACTTGAACTTTGTAAATTACTGCCAGCACATCCCCAATGGTGAGTTGCGTTAGTGTTAAGTGCCTATGCAGCGGCATAAGTCACTTAAGAAAACTATTGTTGATGTTGCAAGACCCCAAGGTTTTTAAAGTAAAGTCATCTATAAGATGGGTGATGCCGAGCAATAAAACTATTAAATCTAAGTAGAGCGATAATAAATTTAAAACATAAAATGCGACTGACTAAATTTGAAATTAACGCTATCAAGCAATCTGTCTGTGAGGTTTTTGGGGCCAAAGCTCAGGTTTTTTTGTTTGGCAGTCGCACGGATGATTTAAAAAAAGGCGGAGACATCGACTTGTATATCAGAACCGAAGCAGGCAAGGATTTCAAGCACAAAATAAAGTTTCTAGTGGCGCTTGAACAAAAAATTGGTGAGCAGAAAGTTGATGTTGTTTTTGCTGAAGATGAAAGCCGAGCCATTGAGCAACAGACCATAAATAACGGGATATTATTATGAGCAATCTAAGAATGGAAAAACTTATCAATGAATGTGATAAACACCTGCAAAGAATTAGCCGTGCTTATACAAAAATGGCTCTATTTATGCCATTAGATGCCAGTCGATATAATCAGCTTTCGGATGATGAAGTCGCAGATGTCGATCAATTTTTGTTCCGGTTTTCAAAATTACAAGATGCAATGGGTGAGAAATTAT
The DNA here is from genome assembly GCA_037129595.1 of Methylococcaceae bacterium. GTDB lineage: Bacteria > Pseudomonadota > Gammaproteobacteria > Methylococcales > Methylomonadaceae > Methylobacter_C. The sequence continues at coordinate 9,190 of JBAXUR010000016.1, forward strand.
TTGTATTGATGTTGGAGTTTTTAAAAGAGGAAAATCCTAAATCCAAGCCGTTTATTGATACGCTCAATAGACTTGAGCAGCTTGGATTATTGAAAGACAAGAACATTTGGTTAGAACTTAGAAAAATCAGAAACAACATCGCCCCTCAATATGAGGATGAACCCAAACAAGCATCAGAAGCACTTAATGCAATTTATGCAGTAAAGCCGACTTTAGAAAGTATTTACCAAAGAATAAAAACTCGTTATATTTCGATACGAGATAGCCTGGCACCATGAATTCTGACACTATTTAGGTTCTGGCACTTCCGCGTGCGTTTACGTCCTAATTATCTTGAGATAAATGTCCTATTGCGGGTAGATGATTTAATTGAGCTGTACAAATTGCACCAACCAGGAGAGGCTCATGCGACTTGATGATAAAACCCGCGAGATTATTAAAAACGAGGTCGCCAGTCAATTAGGGCCTGACGCTACGGTTCTTCTTTTTGGGAGTCGTATTGATGATAGTCAGCGCGGCGGGGACATAGATTTACTTATCGAGCCGGGTCGTGCCTTGGCACAACGCATCCAAGCCGAATGTCAATTGGCGGCACGCCTTTACATTAAGTTGGGTGGTCGCAAGGTCGATGTATTGATAAAAGATCCGCTTGAACCACCGATAGCTATCTATGAACAAGCTTTGCAAAATGGAATTGTATTATGACAAGGGTGCAGAATAACTTGTTTGTCGTAGCTCAATTAATACGGATTACCGCAAAATAAGCGCGTTATCTTGAGCGCACCGCAGATCGACTTCGGGCACTTAATTGAAAGCCATGGTTAACAGCAAGTTACACGAATCAATCGAGTTTGATCCCATTGTCACATTGCTACGTTTAGTAGAATTAAGTACAAAATTCGTCACAACCGTGCCAAGGTGGGTGGTGATATGATTAAAAAACAGGTTAAACATAACTTGGACGCGTTAAGACAATGTCTGTTACAAATTCCGCAGTTGGAACTGGCTGTCTTGATAGGCAGCCAAGCTAGCGGTAAAGCGCATGCAAATAGTGATTGGGATATTGCCATTCGTTGGCATCGTCAGCCCGAAATCAACATCATTTCAATATTGGCACAAACAGAAACATTACGGCGAACCCTAGCCCGGTTGCTTAAGGTAACTGAAGATAAAGTAGACTTGATTGATTGATTGATTGATTGATTGATTTAACTAACGCACGCCTCACCATGCGAGCAGTAGCAGTAGAAGAAGGTATTGTACTAAAAGGCGAAGAGTCACTGGCATGGCATTATTTTTTACAGCGCACCTGGCGTGAACTAGAAGAATTTTACTGGAATCAGTGTCATGCGGCTTGATTTATACCATGCAGAATGTTGCCGTATTGCAGATGAGCAAAGTGCGTTGTTACAAGAAGCCAGGCAAAAAATAATCGCTAGACAATCGCTCAGCAAATTGGAGCAAACGGCACATTACACGGACTGCAAATATTGATTGAGAATGCAATCGGCAAGGCTAAACATTTATTAAAAGCATCGGGAGAGTCAGTGCCTGTTTCGGCCTACGACAGCTTTGCCAGTCTGCATACTAAAAAAAGATAACCGATGCCTTCAACAATGGAACGCAGCAATTGGCTTGCGCAATCGTATTGTGTATGAGTATATGAACGTTGATATGGCGGTGGTATTTGCGTTAGTAGAACAACAAGGCTATCAGTTTATCGTAGATTTTTTACATCAACCGATCTCAACACAATAATTAAAGTATTTTTAACAAGCGCTTGTTTATAGTTTTTAGTAAAAAATTAGTAAGTATTCAGTCCCCCTCTTTGAAAAAGAGGGGTTAAGGGAGATTTTATTAGATAAATCCCCCTTTTTTCTGTTAGAAAGTATTTATCAGGCTATAAAAACACGTTATCTTGCAATACTAGATAGCGCATCCTTTTAACCAGTTTACATTATTTCAGCCACAATAAATGCGCCTAACTCCACAGCAACAATTTGCCATACGTACTACAGCGACAGAAACCTTTGGTGAAGAAGCTAATGTTTGGCTTTTTGGGTCACGGGTAGATGATAACAAGCGAGGCGGAGATATTGATTTGCTGATTGAAACAAGACAGTCAGATGTTGCCGAAATTGTCCGCGCAGAACTGGCTTTTTTGACGAAATTACAAATGAAGCTGGGAGCAAAAAATAGATGTGTTAGTTAATTATCCTACACGTCATTATACGCCTCCCATTTTTACCATTGCCAAGCAAACAGGCATCCAATTATGAGTAATGACATACCGTTGTTGCGACTACAGGACGCTTGGCGCGAATGTGAGCGGCATATTTATCATCTTTTCCATGCCATGTTATCTATCCACACATTCATGCCATTAACTGATAAAACGTATATAAACCTTACGGATGAACAAATACAGGATATAGATCAGTTTATTCTACGCTATACAAAACTGCAGGATACGATGGGCGGTCGCTTATTTCCGGCGATATTGAGTTATTTGACTGAGCAATTTGAAGATCGTCCAATGCTGGATAAGCTTAACAGGCTAGAAAAGCTTGGCTATATTGATAATGTTGAAAATTGACAGACGGTTAGAAATATTCGAAACAAATTTGCGCATGATTATCCAGACGACCCCGATAAAAATGTTGCTCATTTGAATGTCGCTTTGGAGTCTGTGAGTGTTTTATATGGCATCTTAAACACGATTAATAGGCGATTAAAAGAGTCGTATCCTATGCTTGAATTGGGTAAAGAACTACCAAGCTATCCAAAAGCTGAATTAAAAAGCATTAGAGCCTGACCTTTTTTTGGCTACCAAAGGCGGGACATAGTCGAGACTTAACCGTTCGTCCTGAGCAAAGTAAGCTCCTTATCGGGGCAAGGCGTTACCAAGAAACAGTCGCTGTTTGAAGCGATTTTTTGTTTTTTTTATATTCTTGCAAGTCATTGATTTTAAATGTACTAAAAAGCTGTTTCTTGAGAGTCCTTCGTCTGCGCTCAGGAGAGCCTTGTCGAACCATAAACGACTTAAGTGGGTAGCCAAAATCTTCTACCCTGATAATACGCAGCATAACAGTGAGCAGCTTATCTTCTGCCCCTTTTTTTGCAACAGATAAAAGATTTATAGCAATGCGAATAACAACACAGCAAGCTGTTAAGTGCTTTTAATCGTACCTGACGCTTTTCGTTCCATAGTATTTAATGTTTAATTTGCGTAGAATGCACATCAAATGATGCTGTATTTGATGTTTTTATGGGGGCTTTATGCGTACTACACTTAATCTTGATGATGAACTACTGGCGCAAGCACAACGATTGAGCGGTTTAACCGAGCGCACCCAGTTAGTACGTGAGGCATTGCTGGCATTAATACAACGCGAAAGTGCAAAGCGATTAGCACAGCTGGGAGGTAGTCAATTAGAATTACAATCTATCCCTCGGCGTCAAGACGTTGCACCATGATATTGGTGGATACCTCGGTTTGGATAGATCATCTGCGTCGAGGTGACGCCCATCTAATGGCTACCCTGGTGGCCGGACACGTATTAATTCATCCTTGGGTAATAGGAGATATAGCCTGTGGTACACTCAGAGAACGTGGACAAGTGCTGGATTTATTAAGATCTTTGCCTTTATCCCCCGTTGCACTTGAAGATGAAGTGCTGTTCTTCATAGAGCAATATGAATTAATGGGACGCGGTATTGGTTATGTGGATATACATTTGCTTGCGTCTGCCCAGTTAGCCGGTGCTCGTCTTTGGACGCGAGATAAGCGTCTCGTTGTTGTGGCCAATGAACTGGGTGTGGCTTATGTTGAAGCTTTGCATTGAATCCAACATTGAAGCGATATTTGCCCATACAAACCACAGGTATCTACACAAATCGCTCTCCCTGCCGGAATGACGGTGATATGATTTATGTAGATACCTATGCCTTTAATGGATGGTATCCGTGTGAGTTTAAAACGTTGCGTAGTGGAAGTTTAATTTCTGAAAGACTATATGGACTTTTAAGATGACTAAAAAAAGAAAACTGATCACCTTTGACTGGGCCATAAAACGCTTGCTGCGTAGCAAAGCCAACTTTGGCATCTTGGAAGGGTTTTTAAGTGAATTACTCAAAGAAGACATTACCATCCTGGATGTGCTGGACAGTGAGAGTAATAAAGACTACAAACTTGACAAATTTAACCGGGTTGATCTAAAAGTACGCAACCACAAACAAGAAATAATCATCATAGAAATACAATATGATCGGGAATATGACTACTTGCAGCGCATATTTTATGGTGTCTCAAAAACAGCCATAGAGCATCTGGAAGAAAGTCAATCTTACGCCGGTATAACCAAAGTCATCTCAATAAACATTCTTTATTTTGATCTTGGCAGTGGCACAGACTACATCTACAAAGGCACCACCCGCTTCATAGGTTTACATAACCATGACCTTCTGGAACTCAACGAAAAACAAAAACAACTCTTTAAAAAAGACAGCGTAGAATCGCTCTACCCTGAATATTACCTGATCAAAATAAACCGCTTTAACGACATCGCCAAAGACACGCTGGATGAATGGATTTACTTCTTAAAAAATGAAGAAATCAAAGAAAACTTCACCGCAAAAGGCTTAAAAGAAGCAGAAGAAAAACTAAGCATCATGAAGCTGTCCGAAGATGAACAAAAAGCCTACGAACATTACAAAGACGATTTGCATTACCAAGCCAGCATGTTTGAATCCTCATTTGGTGATGGCTATTATGAAGGAAAAGCAGAAGGAAAAGCAGAAGGCATAAATGAGACAACAAAAAGTATAGCTCTCAACTTAGCAAAAGAAGGTACATCAATTGAAATAATCGCTAAGGTGACAGGCTTGCCAGAATCAGATATTAAACAAATTTTACAAAAAGCGGGTGAGCAATGATTATTCAAGTTGTTATTTGCGCCGCTTTTTGCAGAATTAAAACAACTGCATCAAGATGCTTACTTATAAATGGGTCTGACCCTAAGACCTGCTAAGACCTGACCCTAAGACCTTTGAGCTGCTATCTTCCCAAAAGGGGATTAATTTGACTTACAAAACATTCGGATGCAATCAAGTATGAAAGCAATTATTCTAGCCGGTGGACTAGGCACACGGATTAGTGAAGAAACGTCAACGCGGCCTAAGCCAATGGTTGAAATTGGTGGTAAGCCGATACTCTGGCATATCATGAAAACCTACTCAGCTCATGGCATACAAGACTTTGTTATTTGCTGTGGCTATAAAGGCTATGTCATTAAAGAGTATTTTGCCAACTACTTTCTGCACATGTCCGATGTGACGTTTGATATGCAAAATAATCAGATGGAAGTGCATCAACGCAATGCTGAGCCATGGAAAGTGACGCTGGTAGATACCGGAGAAGATACCCTGACTGGTGGCCGCTTGAAACGCGTGAGCAGTTACGTGAAAGACGAGGAGGCCTTCTGTTTTACCTACGGTGATGGGGTTGCTGATATCGATATCAGTGCACAGATAGCATTTCATAAGCAGCACGGCAAGCGTGCGACTATAACTGCCGTACAACCACCGGGACGTTATGGTGCGCTTGATATGAATGGAAAAACCGTCCGTGGCTTTATTGAGAAACCACAAGGTGATGGCGGTTGGATTAATGGCGGATTTTTTGTCTTATCACCAACGTGTATCGACTTGATCACTGATGACAGTTCTTCATGGGAAGGTGAACCACTCACTAAACTTGCCTCTGATGGTGAACTAATGGCTTATGAGCACAGCGGGTTTTGGCAACCTATGGACACTTTGCGTGACAAAAACCATTTGGAAGAGCTTTGGCACAGCGGCAAAGCGCCTTGGAAGGTGTGGAAGTGAACCCTGATTTCTGGCGCGACAAGCGCGTCTTTCTGACGGGACATACCGGATTTAAAGGTGGCTGGCTGGCACTTTGGTTGCAATCGATGGGTGCGCATGTCGTGGGTTACGCACTTGCCCCACCCACTAATCCAAGTTTATTTGAAGTTGCCCGGATTGGCGCAGACATGACCAGTATTATCGGCGACATAAGGGATCTCGCTACATTACGTGCAGCCTTTGCCAAGCACCAACCCGAGATAGTGATACATTTAGCTGCGCAGGCGCTGGTTCGCCACTCTTATATTGATCCGGTCGAGACCTACTCCACCAATGTTATGGGTACGGTAAATGTGCTTGAAGCTGTTCGTAATACAGACAGTGTACGAGCCGTAGTCAACGTCACCACTGATAAATGTTACGAAAACCGCGAATGGGTTTGGAGTTACCGTGAAAACGAAGCCATGGGCGGATTCGATCCCTACTCCAGCAGCAAAGGTTGTGCAGAGTTAGTCACTGCCGCTTATCGTCGGTCTTTTTTTCAGCCTGCCGGCATCGCTTTGGCGAGTGCGCGAGCAGGTAATGTCATCGGCGGTGGTGATTGGGCAGAAGACCGCTTGATACCCGACTTTCTGCGTGCGATTGATGCCGGAGCAACATTAAAAGTTCGCTCTCCAAAATCTACACGCCCTTGGCAGCACGCTTTGGAACCGCTGTCCGGTTACTTGCGACTCGCCGAATATCTTTTTAGGGAAGGTGACGCTTTTGCCGAAGGCTGGAACTTCGGCCCAAATGATGAAGATGCCCGTTCGGTAAGCTGGATTATTGAGCGTTTAGCAGAAATGCAGCAAGGCATGAAGTGGCAATACGACCAGGCACCACAGCCGCACGAAGCTCATTATCTTAAATTGGACAGCAGTAAAGCGAAAATTCAACTAGGCTGGCAAGCACGTTGGCGCTTGCAAACCGCGTTGCAAAAAACATTGGAATGGCATCAGGCATGGCGTAATGGCGAAGATATGCAAACGGTGACCTTGTCGCAAATTGCTCAATATCAGACAGTGAATAAGGTTGGTTAATCATGTCCCGATTTGATTTCACCACAACGCCATTGACTGGACTGACCCTGGTGCAGCGTAAAGTCACTGAAGATCATCGCGGTTTTTTATCGCGATTTTATTGTGCCAATGACTTCAGCGAGGCGGGTCTAAATACGCCAATTGTCCAAATCAATCACACCTTAACCAAAACCAAAGGCGCTGTGCGTGGATTGCACTTTCAAAATCCCCCGCATGCTGAAATCAAGCTGGTCAGTTGCTTGCAGGGCGAGATATTTGACGTTGCGGTTGATCTACGGAAAAACTCTCCCACTTTTTTACAATGGCATGGTGTGGTATTATCTGCGCAGAATCGGCAAAGCCTGCTCATCCCTGAAGGATTTGCACATGGTTTTCAGGCGCTATCCCAAGATTGCGAATTGATTTATTTGCACACTGCAGCTTATCATCCGGAAGCAGAGGGCGCGTTAAATGTAGCTGATCCAAGATTAAACATAGCTTGGCCACTCGCTATCACCGAGATTTCCGAAAGAGATCGTAACCACAAATTGATTGAACAGGACTTTCAGGGAATTATTTTATGAAGTGTCGCCATTGCCAGGCTGAGCTAACCATACCCTTGGTGGATTTGGGTTCAGCACCGCCATCCAACGCGTATCTAACACGGCAAACACTGCATGCCCCAGAGAAATACTTTCCTTTGCGAGTGCTGGTTTGTACGCAATGCTGGTTAGTTCAAACCGAAGATTACGCCCAAGCCGACGAGTTGTTCAATTCCGATTACGCCTATTTTTCGAGTACCTCAACCGGTTGGTTGGCGCATGCGGCAAAGTACGCAGAAAACATGACTCAGCAGTTGCAACTCACGCAAGACAGTCTGGTTATTGAGGTTGCTTCCAATGATGGTTATCTGCTCAAGAACTTTGTAGCCGCAGGTATTCCTTGTTTAGGTATCGAACCCACTGATAGTACCGCCTCGGCTTCTGAAAAACTCGGCATTCCTGTTATTCGCGAGTTTTTTGGTGAGCAACTTGGCAAACAACTTTCCGCCACAGGCAAACAGGCAGACCTTATCGTCGGTAACAACGTTTATGCCCATGTGCCAGATATTAATGACTTTACCTTGGGTCTAAAAGCGGCGCTAAAACCTGGTGGTACTATCACGCTTGAATTTCCTCATTTAATGCGGTTGCTTGAGCACACTCAGTTCGATACCATCTATCACGAACATTTTTCTTATCTGTCGCTTTATACAGTCGAGCGCATTTTTAAGTCTGCTGGCTTACGCGTTTGGGATGTAGAAGAATTACCTACGCATGGGGGTAGCTTACGAATTTATGGTTGTCATGATCAAGATTCTCGTCAAAATTCCCCTAGCGTTAAGGCAATACTGACAGCGGAAGAACAAAATGGCCTGCAAACAATCGCCACCTACCAATACTTTCAGGATAAGGCCGATAGGATTAAGGATGATCTTTTAATTTTTCTGATTGAACAAAAAAGGGCTGGCAAAAAAGTAGCCGCATACGGCGCAGCAGCAAAGGGTAACACCCTACTTAATTATGCCGGTGTTAAACCTGATTTGTTACCGTTTGTTTGCGATGCAGCTGAAGCCAAACAGGGCAAGTTTATGCCAGGTAGCCATATACCAATACTGGCACCGACGGCATTAGTCGAACAGCGCCCTGATTATCTGGTTATCCTGCCGTGGAATATTGCCGCCGAAGTTAAGCAACAAAATGCACATTTAGCAGAATTGGGTACAAAATTCGTCACAGCCGTGCCAACGTTGGCGGTGATATGATTGACAATTTTGGTAGCTTGCATTTTAGCATTAACCATTGTCTAAAATTCACTAAGGCGAAGCTATGCGATTAACGCCTTCACAAGCACAGATCATTAAAAACACGGTAGACCGCGTATTGGGCACACAGCTTAAAAAAATTGATGTTGACGCGTTATGCAATAAAAATAATCCTGCTATTTTTGATACCAGGGAGGAAAAATAATGCTGCAAACCATACAAGTAGAAATCGATGCCACAGGCCGTATCCACCCAATGGAATCGCTGTCTTTTAAACCTGTTGGCAGAGCATTGCTAACTTTATTAGACGCCACCATCGAAACAATGCCTTTGCAGATAAACGAAGGGCGCGGCAGTGTGGCACGCGCATTAACGCTGCTTTCATCGCCACGCTTTGTTCGCCGACCTGCTGCCAATACCAATGAGATAATCAAGCGTATTTCCGCCATGCGTGATGACTGGGACGCCAGTTAATGATTAGAAAGGTTTATCTTGATACTTGCTGTGTTATTTATTTACTAGAGGATGTTCCGGTTTTTAGCGAACAGATTCGTAACTTCATGGCTATCAATACCGATGCTATCTTATGTGTGTCACCGCTGGTTCGATTGGAAGCTTTGGTTAAACCGACTATCGATGGCAACATAGCGTTAATTGCTGATTACGAAATTTTTTTGGCCGATCAACAATGGCTAACAATAGGCGATGTCGAATTTGATCGTGCGCTTGCCTTGCGTGCATGCCATAAAATAAAAACCCCGGATGCGCTACATTTGGCGACAGCCATGCAGCACGATTGTGTTGAATTCTGGACAAATGATGAGCGCTTGCGACAAGCGGCTACCGGAATGGCAGTTAATATTTTTGACCGACAAGAGCAGAATTGAACATGATCATCATTGCCTTCCAAATTGTTGCCATCCCCTGCAAGTTTTCGGCTGGCAATTTCAAAAATAGTCTTAAAAATGATAGATTAATATACATCCGATTATGAAACCCCGACTCCATTACACTAAGCCGTCCATAACAGAACTAGAAGTTTGCTAATCCATCGATGCAACCAATAATCTCTGAGATTAAAAGTGCCTTAAGCTTTCAAATTATCAAATGTAAAGAGGATATTATCCAATGCCAGAAATAAGCCGATTTTTTGGAATTATCATTGCGATGTACTTTAATGAACACAATCCACCCCATTTTCATGTACGATACAATGAACACAAAGCAGAGATAGGAATCGAAACTTTATCGGTGCTAGCTGGGAAATTGCCACCACGTGTTATGGGGTTGGTCATGGAGTGGGCGAGCATTCATCAAGAGGAATTAATGGCAGATTGGGAATTAGCTCGTCTGCAAGCTACGTTAAATAATATTGCGCCACTGGAGTAAGTTATGTTCTTAATTGATGTCATTGATGTTAGTCCGATTGAAAATAGAACGCTGCAACTAACTTTCGCTGATGGATTGCAAGCAGTCATCAACATGGATGAAATTATTAAAAGCTACACTGGCATTTTTACACAATTGCAAGAGGATGCCTATTTCCGGCAGGTTCGTGTCAGTTCTGACATGGGGACGATTTACTGGCCGAATGGTGCTGATGTGTGTCCGGACGTTTTGTATTCCTTTGCCTCTGGACGCCCCATTGTGATTAATGGTAACCGTGTTTTTAACTAAAATTGCTATAATACTGCCCTTTCCACTGAAAATGCGCATCTCGAAATCATACTGAATGAAACCCCGTATCCATTACACCAAGCCGTCCATAACAGAACTAGAGGTTCGCTACGCCACCGATGCAGCTGCTAATGGCTGGGGTGAGCATTGTTACGACTACATCAATCGATTTGAAGAGGCTTTTAAAGCCCATCTTGGCGTCAAGTTTGCCATTGCCACATCAAGTTGTACTGGCGCACTTCACATGGGCATGGCTGCATTGGGCATTGGCCCTGACGATGAAGTCATCATGGCAGATACCAACTGGATTGCTTCCGCCGCACCCATCACCTACCTTGGTGCAAAACCGGTCTTTGTAGATATTCTCCCTGATTCCTGGTGTCTTGATCCGGTGTTAGTTGAGCAGGCGATTACCCCTCGTACCAAGGCAATCGTCGCCGTCCATTTATATGGAAATCTTTGTGAGATGGATAAACTGCTCGCTATTGGTGACAAGTATGGAATCCCGGTCATAGAAGACGCCGCCGAAGCGATTGGCTCTGTCTATCATGGCAAACGCGCAGGCTCGATGGGTAAGTTCGGCGCTTTTTCATTTCATGGCACCAAAACACTCACAACCGGTGAGGGCGGAATCTTTGTCACCAACGACTCAGAACTCTATGAGCATGTACTTACACTAAGCAATCATGGGCGAGCACGCGGACAGATCAAGCAGTTTTGGCCGGATATGATTGGGTTTAAGTATAAAATGTCAAATATACAGGCAGCGATTGGTTGTGGTCAGATGGATCGGATAGACGAGTTGGTTAGACGCAAGAGAGAAATATTTACCTACTATCAAAATCAGTTGGTCGACATAACGGGTATCAGTATGAATCCCGAAAAATCTGGGACAGTAAACGGTTACTGGATGCCAACTGCTGTTTTTGCGCCTAAAACAGGTATTACACAAGAACGTCTATTGGGAATTTTAAAGATAGAAAACATTGATGGCCGTGTTTTTTTTTCCCCATTAAGCCTGCTGCCAATGTTTCAACCTCAACCAGAAAATCGAATCAGTTATGAACTTCCACAATGGTCTATAAATTTGCCCAGCTATCATGACTTGACGAATGCGGATCAAAACCGTGTCATGGCGGCAGTGAGAACCTTGGTTACCAACAAAAAATAAAGGAAATAAATGTGATAGATCTTATTGAGAAGTTCCGAGATGAAGTAGTGAAGACGAACAGTTTACAACGAAGAGTCTTGGATATTGCAGTAAATAATCTAAATCCGACCAATAGGGCAATGCTAGTGGCATATATCGAATACTGCCTTGAGGTGGGGACTTCACTGCAATATTTAGCATCTTCCTACGATTTGATTGTTAAGGACACACTGAGTAACCAAGTGTATTTCCAACGGCACGGAAAATATAAACATACGACCTATAGCGAAGTTGCTAATTCTGTTTACAACAATAAAGACTACATGAATAAATACATGCATGGTCTGGCGCTATCGGCATTCTTATGGGCAAACCATGCCCAAATGCTAAATTTTTTTAGAGATGAAATCCCCCGTACCAAATCCGGGAAATATCTTGAGATAGGGCCTGGGCATGGTTTCTTCATGATGGAGGCCATGAGGCTTAGTCATTACGATTCATTTCTTGGTGTTGATATTAGCGAAACAAGTGTGAATTTGACCAAAAGCATTTTGAATAGCAGCAAATTCGGGAAGTTCAAGAATTTTGAGATAATCTGCTCTGATTTTCTTGCATGGAATAATGAGGATAAATTCGATGCCATCGTTATGGGCGAGGTACTGGAACATGTGGAGAGTCCGAAAGCTTTTCTTCACAAAATTCGTTCACTTTCAAAGTCAGATGGATACATATATCTGACTACTGCGATTAACGCCCCGGCAGTTGATCATATCTACCTTTTTAATAGCAGTGCCGAAGTAACAGACATGATCGAATCCTGTGGTTTCATCATCAAAAAACTACTGCTAATTCCTTATCTGGATAAAACAATTGAAGAGTCCGAGAAATTGAAACTTCCGATGAATATTTCGATTGTTCTGAGTGTTGCATGAATAGGTATGGATTAGTTTTTCATCATTTAGGTCTTGCTGTTAGGAGGCCAAGTCAGGCCCTTTCATTTATTCGGGGTATGGGCTATCAGCATACGGAAGCTATTTTTGATGCAGAGCAGAATGTGAACCTTATTTTATGCACTCATGGTCAAATGCCGACGATTGAGATCATCTACCCATCATTGTCACGAGGGCCGCTTGAATCAATCCTAAAAGACCATAGTGAGATGTTTTACCACTTATGTTACACGTCAAATAATATGAATAATTCTATTCAGAAGATAAAGAGCGAAAACCGTGTCATCATGGTTTCTGACATCAAGCCCGCTATTCTTTTTGAAGGAAGAGGTGTTTCATTTTACAAGGTGGCAGGATTTGGTCTTATCGAGATTATTGAGGACGGTAGCTTTTCATGAAGGAAATGAAACTTACTGAGATAATTGGACAAAATCAGGCTCTCGGCAGGAGTCTTTCCAAAAAATTGGAATATAAACTTGCGGTGTTGTCGAATATTATGGTGCCACAAGTCAGGGAAATAATGGAGCTAATGCTTAGGCGTGAAGAAATAAACGCTGTAGTGGAGTTTGGCGATTATGACAACATTGTTCAGGATAGTACAAAGTTTACTGGACATAATGCGATATTAATATTCTGGGAGTTGGCCAATTTAGTTGATGGGCTGCAATACAAAATAGAGTTGATGGATAAAGGAGAAGTCGATCTACTTACTGAAAAAATCATTTCCGAGATAGACCTCACATTATCAAATCTGGGGAAAACTTCTCTGGTACTTATGAATCGGTTCTCAACTCTGCTTTTCAACTCAACACAAATTCGCAAAAACAATTTTGACTATATCGCCGAACAGCTAAATTCCTATCTTGATGAAAATAATGCTTCTAATATGATCATTATTGACATCGACAAAATCATTGCCGATGTTTCCGTGCTTAAGTGTGCGGACTGGCGCTTTTATTATTCGTCAAAGTCGCTTTATACCGTGGAGTTTTTTAAGGCGTATGCAAAATTCGTGCGGCCGATATTCATGTCTGCCTGTGGTAAGGCAAAAAAAGCACTAATTTTTGATTGTGACAATACGCTTTGGAAAGGCATTTTGGGTGAGGACGGGCATGATGGGATAAAAATGTCTGCCTTAATGCCAGAAGGAGTCGTTTATGAGGAAGTCCAGAGTATCGCGGTGAAGCTGGCTAAACAGGGCGTTATTATTGGAATCTGCAGTAAGAATAATGCATCGGATGTAGACGAGGTGATAAATAATCATTCGGACATTAAATTATCTGATAAGCATATTGTTATAAAAAAAGTTAACTGGCAAAGCAAACTGGATAATCTAATTTCAATGGCACACGAGTTGAACGTGAGCCTAGAAAGCTTTGTATTTATAGATGACAGTGCCTTTGAGATAAATCACATTAGAGCAGAGTTGCCTTTGGTAACCACAATTCAGGTACCTAAGACAACCTACCTCTATCCTTCAATTATCAGAGATAATTCGAATCTATTTTTTTCACTTGCGCATACATCGGAAGACATTCAGAAAGCAACGATGTACAAGGAAGATGCACTCCGTCGTGAAGTCAAGGTTAGGTTTGGCAATATTGAAGAATATCTGAGTTCACTTGAGTTGAAAGTGACAATTTTTGAAAATAATGAGGAATTATTTCCTCGAACTGCTCAACTTACTCAAAAAACTAACCAGTTCAATCTGACCACAAAGCGGTATGTGGAATCTGAAATACGCGCACATATAATGAATTCTGCTGGAATTCACTTTGCGTTTTCGGTGGTAGACAAATTTGGCGATTGTGGCGTAGTTGGCGTGATAATCGTAAACGTTGTAGGGGTTGTAGCTGAATTTGATTCCTTCCTCATGAGCTGCAGGGTAATTGGAAGGAATGTTGAGTATACCGTCACTGATTGGGTGATAGCTAGACTTAAGGAAAAAGGTATAAAAGAAGTAAGGGCAAAATACCGACGAACTCAAAAAAATGAACAGGTATCAACCTTCTATGATTCACTCGGATTTGCTCAAGCCAGTAGCGATTCAGAGGGGAAATATTATGTTCTAGAAGTGGAAAAATACTTGGCAAAAAATATTAATTACATAGAGGTGAAAAATGGATGAAAGAATAAAAAACATATTGGCTGCTATTTTTTTTATGGATGCAAAGGATGTCGGAGACGACGCCTCACCAGAAACTGTGGAGGTGTGGGATAGCCTTAAACACATGAATATTGTGTTGGCGCTTGAGGACGAGTTCGGCATACGATTTGAAGATGATGAGATTGTAGAATTGATGAGCTACAAGGGAATTAGAAAACTTGTCCAATTCAAACTTAATGCGTAAGAAAATTATATTGGTTGGTGCCAACAATCCAGAAACATTGCGGATTATCGAGGCTATGAACGCAAGCGGCGCTTATCATGAAATTATTGGTTGGCTAGACAACGACACGAATAAGTACGGTACGGATGTTTTTGGATATGAGGTGCTAGGTGCGCCAGAGCTATTGTTAGAAAAAAAATATCGCGAATGCTTTGTGTTCAACAATATAACAAGAAACGGCTTAGTCAGAGAAGCGGTTACCGAACAGCTCAAACAATATACAAATCAATTTGCCAATGTTATTCACCCTTCAGTAAACTTGGCCGGTGTTATAGTAGGCCAGGGCGTATGTATACAAGAGGGGGCTTTGGTTCAGTCCCATGCAGTGCTCGGCGACCATTGCTTTTTGACATCAACTACCTTGATAGGACATGAAGCTGTCATTGGCGAAAATGTTTTTATTGCTGGCGGTTGCGTAATTGCAGGTATGAGCATAATAGGTGCAGGGGCTACAATTTGGACTGGTGCGAAAATAGCGCCACGATTGAAAATAGGAAACCGTTCAGTTATTGGTATCAATTCTTCCGTACTTACAAATATTTCTGATAATGTAACTGTATTCGGAAATCCTGCTCGTGAAATATTTCGGAAACCCGATGGGTGAAATGGGGATTATCTCGCACTGAATAAAAATCTGATTTTTGACAACTAATATAGATAGTTGGCTTAATCGGTTTAATATACTTGCAAGCGAATTAGTCTTGTGGCCATAGTAATACACAAGAGTTCGCAAAAACGAAATTATGGATAGTCAATGAACCCAATAGATAGTTTTAACAACGAAGTCGCTGAAAATATTTGCCAACTTAGTGGAGATAATGATGTACAGGGGTTATCTAGGATTTGGACTAGAGAAACTAACCAGTACAAATATACCTACAACTTCTCCTGGCAAGGTCGCCCTATCATCCAATACCCCCAAGACATGGTGGCCATGCAGGAACTGATTTGGTCTATCAAACCTGATCTGATTATCGAAACCGGCATTGCTCACGGAGGATCTCTTATCTTCAGCGCGTCCATGCTGGCGCAATTGGATCTATGCGAAGCGATTGAAACAGGTAAAACACTTGATCCAAAAATCTCACATCGCAAAGTATTAGGCATTGATATCGACATACGCGCACATAATCGTGCTGCTATTGCGGCTCATCCTATGGCATCGCGCATCCAGATGATTCAAGGTTCCAGTATTGCACCTGAAATCATCAAGCAAGTTCATGCCATCGCCGCCAACTATTCTCGCGTATTGGTTTGCCTCGACAGTAATCACACTCACGATCATGTATTGGCCGAACTCGAAGCCTACGCACCGCTCACCAGCAAAGACAGCTATTGTGTAGTGTTCGATACTTTAATCGAAGACATGCCCGCAGACATGTTCCCGGATCGCCCTTGGGGTCCGGGCAATAATCCCAAAACAGCCGTATGGGAATATCTGAAGACCCATCCGGAATTTGAGATTGATAAAACCATACAGCATAAGCTACTGATTACTGTAGCGCCGGATGGTTATTTAAAGCGGGTGGGGTGAGTGCCCGCGTGAAGCCAGTAATGGTTTTGCAAACAGCCCCAAGTCATCAAAACAACTTAGGATGAAAAATTATGCAAACTGCGCAGTTTGATTTGAATGATATCGAGCATGAGCCTTCAGATGAGCAACTTGAAGCATTAATGAACGCAGTGGCGATCGAGGCAAACAGGCGTGCCAAACTGGTGCGGGTAGTCCTTATGCAACGCCTGCGTGAAGACCTCATTATTGCCAATAGATCGAGCGCAGCAGTATGAGTGATGCTCCGCGTCTGATCGTTGTCGCAGGTCCTAATGGTGCAGGCAAGACATCCATCACCGAGCAGTTGCTACGGCACGAGTGGATGGATGGGTGGGTGTGAATATGTAAACCCCGACTACATCGCTCGCGACGAATTTGGAGGCTGGAATGCACCGGATGCCGTTCTTCGGGCAACTGCCCTTGCCAAAGAAAAAAGAGAGCGATGTGTGCTTGAGGGATGTAGTATAGCCTTTGAAACGGTACTATCGATGCCAGGCAAAGTCGATTTTATCCAGCGAGCGAAGCGGGCAGGTTTTTTTGTCCGGTTTTTTTTTGTGGGCACCGACAATCCCGCCATCAATGCCAAGCGCGTAGCGCTATGCGTCATGGAAGGTGGGCACGATGTCCATTAGCAAAATCATCGCTCGCTATACACGTTCGTTGGCAAATTGCTTGGTGGCAGCACGCATCGCCGACCGCGCCCCACGCGGGAGGGTGTTTATAACCCCGTCCCGCTTCGAGCTGAAACTGAAATTCGTCAAGTGGGTATGCTGGGACTTAAAAAAGCGTTGGGCACGGTGGAGACAGAAAGGTTTGTTGCCGCTTTAACACGGGATAGATTTGATTACACCGAATGGCGCAAAACCAGTTTGCCTAATTTGGACATTGAGACGTTAAGCACTCAGGCAATGCCCCACGCGGGACGGGGTTTATAATCCCGTCCCGCTTCGCAATGCACTATTCCAATACTTTGGTCAATGGCTTGTGTTCCCGGAAAATAGAATATTAATAGCTGTAACATTGTCGGGTGTAGGCCTGGTGGTAAAGGGAGTCATGCTATGGTGTCTATGGGGTATAATATGGCCATAGAAATAGTGTATATTAAATTCCATATCAGATTACAAGCTGCAAATTGAAGCCTTAATGAGGAATAATACAATGAATTTAGCTGAAACTATTTATCAAAAAAGCCTTGATTTGCCTGAGGAAAAAGCTATCGAGGTTATTGACTTTATTGATTTTATTAAAAATCGCACAAAAATTAATCAATCGATTAGACCAGTTAATGCGCATCAAAATGAAGAACATAGCGCACTGCACGATATAAATCGTCATGCTGGCAAAATCACTTTGAGTCAAGATCCCTTAGAGTTTCAAAAGTCTATTCGAGAGGAATGGACTTGAATATTATTTTAGACACGAATGTCGTCTTATATTTTTTAGCCGGACGATTACGTGAGCCTTTACCCCAGGTAAATATTTATATCTCAGTCATCACTGAGATTGAATTATTATCCTATCCTTTATTGAGCGTTGAAAGTGAGTCAGAAATTAATGATTTTTTAGCGGATGTCACTATCGTTGATTTATCAAAACACATTAAACAAACCGCCATTAGCTTACGTAGCCAGCATCGACTTAAATTACCGAATGCCATTATCGTTGCAACTGCGAGTTATTTGAATGCGGAGCTTTTAACAAATGATATTAAATTGCTAAATATTCCAGAGATATCAGTAAGCGCTTTGCATTTAAAGAAAGAGCATGAATAACAATTGGCGAACAGCGACATGCTTAGAGCTCATATGACGGCCGTTACATTGCAGGAAATTCAACTTATAGTGCTAAATACCTATAGAGCAGCGCATGTCACTTAAGAAAAACACTATCGCCAATTACCTCGGCCAAGGCTGGATCGCAGTAATGGGGCTTGCTTTTGTGCCGATCTATATTCAGTATTTGGGTATCGAAGCGTGGGGGCTAGTTGGCTTTATGACCATGTTACAGGCATGGTTTACCCTGCTTGACATGGGACTCACGCCGACCTTAAGTCGCGAGATGGCGAGATTTCAGGCTGGGGAGCATAGCGCACAATCGATTCGTGATTTATTACGGTCACTTGAGATAATATATGGTGGTGTGGCTGTGGCGGTAGTGGCTATTGTGTGGTTCCTTGCGCCTTGGGCTGCGCTGCACTGGCTTAGTGCCTCGCAACTGTCTCCTGCCTCGGTGGCGCAGGCAATCGGCATGATGGGATTGGTGCTTGCTGCGCGTATGACTGAGCAAGTTTATCGCGGCGCAATTCAGGGTTTGCAGCGACAAGTCTGGCTTAATGGCGTGCAAAGCATACTGGCTACCCTCCGTTGGGCCGGAGTGCTCGGTGTACTGGCTTGGGTGTCGCCTAGCATTGAGGCCTTCTTCTTATGGCAGGGTTTAATTTCTTTGCTGTCCGTAGTGATTCTTGCCAGTCAAACCTACCGTTGGTTACCAAGTGGAGTTCGCCCTGCTCGCTTCAATTTGGCGGCCATCGTGCGTATATGTCGATTTGCTGGTGGCATGGCCGTGACCACGTTACTGGCTTTGTTGCTAACACAGGTGGATAAACTGTTGTTAAGCAAGCTCATATCCCTTGAGGACTTTGGCTATTATACCCTGGCCGCATCTGTAGCCGGCGCATTAGGTTTTCTGGTGGCACCGATTGCTACTGCTGTTCTGCCACACTTAACCGAATTAGTTGCCAAGTCTGAGCAAAAGATGATCATTGATAATTATCATCGTGCCAGCCAATGGCTGGCTGTTATATTGATTCCAGCGGCACTGGTTATTGCTGCATTTGCCGAACCGTTACTTTATGTCTGGACAGGCAACAGCACTCTGGCACAACAAGTAGCGCCTTTACTGGCTTTGTTAGCTCTCGGTACGCTATGTAACGGCTTTATGCACATTCCTTATATGACTCAACTTGCTCATGGCTGGACAGGCTTTGCTGTGCGCGTAAATATCGTCGCGGTGAGTATTATCATCCCGGCTATACTATGGGCGGTTCCCCGCTTCGGTGCTATTGGTGCTGCCTGGGTATGGTTTGCACTCAACGCAGGCTATGTGTTGGTTGGCATTCACTTTATGCATCGTAAACTTTTGCCTGATGAAAAATGGTGCTGGTATTGGGATGCCGTCTTCAAACCACTTATCACCGGAACGATTACCGTGCTGGTTTTTCGTCAGTGGCTTGTGCTACCGGAGAATCGAATATTAATAACTGCAACATTGGCAGGTATAGGGCTGGTGGTAATGGGAACCGTGCTATTGGTTGTGCCAGCTTCAAGGAGATTTTTACAAGTTCAATTTAAATCGCTTCGAGGATATGCACTTAATGACTGACTGTCAATCCACGGCAACTTTCCGGGAAATGCATAAGACCTATGGTGCCTATGGGTTATGATATGACCATGGAAAGATTGTATATTAAATCCAATATCAGATTACAAGCTGCAAATTGAAGCCTTAATGAGGAATAATCCAATGAATTTTGCTGAAACCATATATCAAAAAAGCCTCGATTTGCCTGAGGAAAAAGCTATTGAAGTTATTGACTTTATTGATTTTATTAAAAATCGCACAAAAATTAATCAATCGATTAGACCAGTTAATGCGCATCAAAATGAAGAACATAGCGCACTGCACGATATAAATCGTCATGCTGGCAAAATCACTTTGAGTCAAGATCCCTTAGAGTTTCAAAAGTCTATTCGAGAGGAATGGACTTGAATATTATTTTAGACACGAATGTCGTCTTATATTTTTTAGCCGGGCGGTTACGTGAGCCTTTACCCCAGGCAAATATTTATATTTCAGTCATTACTGAGATTGAATTATTATCCTATCCTTTATTAAGCGTTGAAAGTGAGTCAGAAATTAATGATTTTTTAGCAGATGTCACTATCGTTGATTTATCAAAACACATTAAACAAACCACTATTAACTTACGACGCCAGCATCGACTTAAATTACCGGATGCCATTATCGTTGCAACTGCACATTATTTGAACGCGAAACTTCTAACAAACGATATTAAATTGCTAAATATTCCAGAGGTATCTATAAGTGCTTTGCCTTTAAAAAAAGAGCATGAATAACTATTGGCGAACAGCGACATGCTTAGAAGCCATATGATGGTAGTTACATTGCAGGGAATCCTCCTTATAGTGATGGTGCTATGGGTTGTGCCAGCTTCAGGGAATTTTTTTCGACATCACTTTAAATCGCTTCGAGGATATGCACTTAATGACTGATCCCAAAATCACGACTAACTCTACCGACGTGACCATGAATAGTCGTATACCAACCGTCAGTATCGGTATGCCGGTTTACAATGGCGCCGAATACATCCGTGAGGCACTGGACTCCTTATTGGCTCAAACATTTACTGATTTTGAACTGATTATTTCTGATAATGCATCGAATGATACAACCCAAGAGATTTGTCAGAAGTATGCAGAGCAGGACTCTAGGATTCGCTACATACGTCAATCGACAAATATGGGCGCAATGCCAAATTTTACATTTGTGCTGCACGAGGCTCGTGCAGAATACTTTATGTGGGCAACACATGATGATAAGCTTGGTACCAATGTAACTCTTTCTAATTTAGTTAAGTCACTTGATGATGGTTTTGAATTGGCTGCCCCAGATGTTGATTTATTTAATGAAACAAAAGGAATAACTGATAGAGGGGTGCTTTCTTCAGTTTTTAGGGAACAGAAACGTAATAGTTTTACAAGGTTGGCTTTGAAATTTCCTTCCTATATGGTTTATGGCCTATTTGTCACAAGATGTCTTCGGGAATCATATAATTATCTTGAGCAAAGCTCCGATTTGCCTTGTTTCGGCGAAGGTGTATTTGTTCATGCTATATCAGCAAATCTGAAATGTTCATTTATAAAAAATGCATTATTAATTTATAGGAGACACTCTACAAATACATCTTCGACCATAATTGCTCCAGTCCTTCTTAAATGTTTTATTAAATATTCATACAGGGTTTTTTTGTTTTATTTAAAAAGCTCTTATTCAATAATTGACAAGTTGAACTATATTATTGTGCTTGGGTGGACTCATATTAAATATATTTTGATTCTTTTACTGTCCATGGTTAGATTTTACTTAAAAAGTAATTTTAAAAAACTGAGGACTTGAAAGTGACCATAATTAAAAAATTGTATTGGATTTTACACACCCAAGTGGGTATTGATCCAAGAAAGATGCTCCAATCACTGCGTGGATTTTCTCGCTATATAGATAATTTTTTTCAGTTTCGCACCAGCTACAAAGGCCGACTTGAATTCATGCCGTGCCTTCAGGATTGGTATGAAGAAGGTGGAACTACAAAGAGCGAGTATTTTTGGCAAGACTTGTTTGTGGCAAGAAAAATATTTAAATCAAAACCCAAAACACATGTGGATATAGGATCGCGTGTAGATGGTTTTGTTTCACATGTTGCCAGCTTTCGAGAAATCGAAGTGTTTGATGTTCGGCCAATTACTTCGCAAATACCCGGAGTAAAATTTAAGCAGGCAAATCTAATGGAGCCTTTAGAGGTAATGATCGAATATTGCGACTCTCTTTCCTGTTTACACGCTCTTGAGCATTTTGGTTTGGGTAGATATGGCGATCCCATCGATCCGTTTGGACATGAAACGGGATTGAGAAATATGGTTAAAATCTTACAGCAGGATGGTTTGTTTTATCTTTCAGTGCCTATTGGGATAGCACGAGTCGAGTTTAATGCTCACCGTGTATTCGATCCCCGTGAAATTATTCGATTAGCAGAAGATAGCGGTCTTTTTATGGAGGGTTTTGCATGGGTACAATCAGGTGTACTAACTGAATCAATAAATCTGGAAACGGATTTTGATAAGCTTGGTTCTTCGCGATACGCCTTGGGTATTTTTACATTCCGCAAAAAACAGGTAATCGCATGAAGCAATTGCTAAAAAAACTTCTAGACATTAATTCAAATGAAAATAATCGTAACAACTGGTTACTTGATATTTTATCCACAATTCCATCGGGACACCGTATTCTGGATGCAGGTGCGGGTGAGCTAAGGAATAAACCTTTATGTGCGCACTTAAATTATGTTTCGCAAGATATTTGTCAATATGAGGGAAGTGGCGATACTAAAGGGCTACAGACTGGTGCATGGGATACCAGCCAAATAGATATTGTTTGCGATATTACGGCTATTCCAGAAGAAAATGGTTCTTTTGACATTATTCTCTGTAGCGAAGTATTTGAGCATTTATCTGATCCTTTAAAAGCACTTGATGAATTTGCCAGATTACTTAAACCGGGTGGAAAACTAATTATAACTGCGCCATTTGCATCATTGGTACATTTTGCCCCCTATCACTATTCAACAGGATTTAGTCGATATTGGTATGAGCATCATTTCCCTTTACGTAACCTAGAAATTGAGGTGCTTATATCAAATGGCGATTGGTTTGATTTTGCCAAACAAGAAATGCTCCGTTTACCAAGTGTCGCTCAATCTTACAAGGATTGGTGCTGGCCTTTGGCGTACCTCGTTGCGGGATTTGGGTTATTGTATTTTTCACTGCGAGGCAAAACAAAAAAAGCTGATGATTTGGCTTGTTTGGGTTGGCACTGTGTCGCCGTAAAGCGTTAGACAACCTTATGGTGATTTCTTATATTATCGGGGGCCTTGGCAACCAGATGTTCCAATACGCAGCGGGGCGAGCATTGTCCTTGGAGCGTAATGAATCGTTGCATTTAGACATTTCCGGTTTTAACGGCTACACCCTGCACCAGGGATTTGAACTTTCACGCGTTTTTGTATGTCCGGCAGTAATCGCTTCTAAAACGGAAATACGCGATATTTTAGGTTGGCAGCATTTACCGGGTATTAAAAGAATTTTAGCTCGGCCTTCTATGGAAGTATTCCGGCGCAATGGCTTTGTCGTTGAACCTCACTTTCATTACTGGCAGGAAATAAGCCAGATCCCACATAATTGTTACTTAGCTGGCTATTGGCAATCAGAGAAATATTTTCAAGCATACGCTTCTAAAATACGCGCTGATTTTACGTTTAAGCTTCCGATGACTGACATAAATACTAAACTTGCCGAACAAATTACCCAGGTGAATGCAGTAAGTTTGCATGTACGGCGGGCGGATTATGTTAGCAGCGCAAAAAATAATTCCATGTATGGTGTATGCTCATTGGATTACTATCAAGCTGCTATTGCGTATATTTCCGAACGGGTTATTAATCCCCAGTTCTTTATATTCTCGGATGATATGGCTTGGGTTAAAGACCATCTGAATGTGGGCATGACTTGTCAGTACATCGAACATAATCAAGGATCAGAGAGTTACATCGATATGCGTTTAATGAGTTTATGCAGGCACCACATTATCGCCAACAGCTCTTTTAGTTGGTGGGGTGCTTGGCTAAGTGCCAATCCGGAAAAAATTGTGGTCCGGCCAAAGAAATGGTTCGTTAACGATAACAATATTGTGGATCTGATTCCATTTGACTGGAAATCAGTGTGAACGACAATAAAACCAAAAGGTATTTCCTCGCTTCTATATTTATTATTTTATCGTTAAGTTTGTCATGAATACCGAACTGAATAATATCCAGTTAGAAAATACAACTCAGGACAAACCAATAGTAAGCGTGGTAATGTCTTTCCATAATTCTCGGCACACTTTAGCACGAAGCATACAATCACTGCTCTGGCAAACATTTCCCTATTGGGAGTTGATTCTGTTGGATGATGGTTCCAATGATGATTCTGCACAGATTCTCGAATTATTTAAAGACCCACGAATACATCTATTTGGTGATTCGCTATGTCGCGGACTTCCAGTCCGTTTAAATCAGGGAATTGCACTTGCGAGGGGGGAATATGTTGCGCGAATGGATGCTGACGACATTGCATTTCCTCAGCGATTTGCCCGACAGGTTGCACATCTTCAAGATCACCCTGAAATTGATTTATTGGCAACAGCTGCACTTCTCGTGAACGCTTATGATCAGCCAATGGGACTTCTTGCCGCAGGCCAATACCATGTGGACATCTGTAATAGTCCTTGGTACGGATTCTCTATGCCTCACCCAACATGGATGGGGCGTACAGACTGGTTTCGAAAAAATCCTTACGATGAACTTTCATTTAAGGCACAGGATCAAGCCCTGCTTTACATGACATATCGAACCAGTTGTTTTGCAGGATTACCTGATGTGTTACTGGGTTACCGATATGATGGACTGTCAGCACGAAAGACACTTGCGGCACGTTATCACTTTTTGCGTGTATTAGTTATGAACGGCGTATGGAAGCATCTGTTGGCTGGATCAATCGGACACGGTATGGCTGCTGCCCGTGATTTGGCAAGCATCGCTTTGGGTATGAGCTCTTTCGTTATCAGAGCCAGAGCCCAGTCCGTTGATAGGCAAGTGCTGGTAGAGTGGGAGAAATTAAGGATGTTATTGGCCAACTATGCTGACAAGACGGGTGATAAGTAATTATGTGTGGTATTGCAGGTGTATTGGTTTGTGGTAATGGATCAAAACAGACTAGGCTAGAGTCAGTTGTGCGAGCCATGACTGATACCTTGAAGCATCGCGGCCCCGATGGGGCTGGAGTATGGGAGGATGGTGTTATTCCCCTAGCATTAGGGCATCGACGGCTGTCAATATTAGATGTTTCTCCCGCAGGCCATCAACCTATGCAGTCAACGTGCGGACGTTTTGTTGTGACATTTAATGGAGAGATTTACAACCATCTAAAGTTGCGAGCCGAAATTGACGCTTCAGGGGCAGACATTACCTGGAAAGGGCATTCAGATACGGAAACATTGCTAGCTGTAATTTCAACTTGGGGAGTGGAAGTTGCACTGAAGAAACTGGTCGGTATGTTTGCAATTGCATTGTGGGATCGAGAAAACCATGCTTTATGGCTTATTCGCGATAGATTGGGAGAAAAGCCGTTATATTGGGGATGGGTGGGCAAACATTTTGCATTCGCTTCAGAATTAAAGGCATTTACTCGCATTCCTGGCTGGCATGTTACAGTTGATCGATCAGCGCTCACGCAATTTTTTCGTTATGGATATATTCCTGGTCCACTTTCCATATATAGTAGTATTAGCAAACTGATGCCGGGTACATGGTTACGAATAGAGGCTAATAGCGGAATTATTGTTAACGGTACTTATTGGTCTATGCGGAATGCTGTGAAAAAAGGATCAATACAGCCTTTCAGTGGTTCTGAAACAGAAATGATTGACGGGCTTGATCAATTGCTAAATCAGGCTGTTCAAGGACAGATGATTGCTGATGTGCCTTTGGGCGCGTTCTTGTCCGGAGGGATTGATTCAAGCCTGATCGTGGCTTTGATGCAGTCGGCAAGCGCTCAACCGGTGCGCACCTTCACCATGGGTTTCAATGAGGCAGGCTTTAATGAGGCGGGATACGCTAAAAAGGTTGCTCAGCATATAGGTACCGATCATACCGAGCTATATGTCAGTGACCAGGATGTACGAAACGTTATTCCATTATTGCCGTCGATTTATGACGAGCCATTCGCTGATGGCTCGCAAGTGCCTACATTTTTGGTCGCGCAGATGGCTCGTCAGCATGTTACCGTGGCGTTGTCGGGGGATGGCGGCGATGAATTGTTCGCGGGATATGACCGGTATTTCTTTGCTGATAGTTTGTGGGCAATTCTAAAACATTGGCCCTTGCCAGTTCAGCAAGCGCTCATGGCTTGCGTGAAGATTGTCCCGGCGAATGGGTGGACTGCTTGCTATGCAGGGTTGCACAAATGCTTGCCGGGTAAGTCGAATATTGCGGATGCAGGGGATAAGTTTCATAAACTGGCAACATTACTAGCGGTTAAAGATAGGGATGAATTACATCGAAGGTTGGTATCTTTAAAGTATGACCCATACAAGATTGTAATTGGCGCATCTGATCCGAGAATGGAGTCAGCTGATTCATACTTACTTGACCCTTTCGGAGAGTTTATCGAAGAAATGATGTATATGGATGCAATCAGTTATTTACCCGACGACATTCTAGTTAAAGTTGATCGCGCGGCAATGGGGGTTAGTCTTGAAACACGAGTTCCTTTGCTTGATCATAGGGTTGTTGAGTTCGCCTGGAAATTGCCGTTGGCAATGAAAGTGCGCAACGGCAAGGGCAAATGGCCGTTGCGTCAATTACTCGATAAATATGTGCCTCGCCATCTTGTCGAGCGCCCCAAAGCCGGTTTTGCGGTTCCAATAGATAGTTGGCTCCGTGGCCCATTGCGTGAATGGGCGGAAGAATTGCTTGATGGACGAAAATTATTAGAAGAGGGTTATTTGGATTCTTCCCGTGTTAGAACTATATGGGCAGAGCATCTTTCTGGCAAGCGTAATTGGCAGCACTTATTATGGGCTATATTGATGTTCGAATCTTGGCTGAAGGAACAAAATTAACAATATGAATGATGTATCTACTCAATTAAGGTCATCTTAGAAAGATGTCAAATAGAAGAGTACTAAATTCTAAAAAACAATAGTTTGTAGAGAAATAAGGTAAAAGTTGATGA
This sequence comes from Methylococcaceae bacterium, assembly GCA_037129595.1. Classification (GTDB taxonomy): domain Bacteria; phylum Pseudomonadota; class Gammaproteobacteria; order Methylococcales; family Methylomonadaceae; genus Methylobacter_C. The sequence goes on from JBAXUR010000016.1 coordinate 36,261, forward strand.
TTACTTAATAATTTTTTTGTATTTGCAATTAAGTTGATATTCGTAAACACATGAACCTCTTCAATTTCAAAATAACAATCAATAATATATAGCTCATAACTTTTTTACTATGAAGATCATATTACCAATCACTCATCAAAAGCATATTGCATTTATTTTATGGATTGTATTCTTTTGCTATGCAATATGTGCGGCTTTAATTTTCCAAAAAATATTGCTACCCCATCTTTCTTCAATTCAAACGGGTAGTGGTTTAATATCTAATGACGCCACTTACTTTGATTCGGTAGCCACCACTCTTGCAAATGAAATCAAGGTAAATGGCTGGAGCAGTTGGCGGTTGTATCCAACAAGTGGGGCTCCAGGTAATGTTGCAATCTTGGGGGCGCTTTACGTGTTTTTTGGACATGACCCCTCGCTGGCGATTCCTCTTAATGCGGCTCTTCATGCTATGGGTGGTCTCCTCATTTTTTTGCTTGCTCGCGAACTTGCCAGCAAAGAGTCGATTGGCACCTATGCCGGTGTTATTGCCGGTAGTCTCTTTGTTATATTTCCTTCATCCCTTGTTTGGTATGGGCAAAATCATAAAGATAGTTATGCGATAGCCGGGACGCTACTTATTCTTTTTGTTTGGGTAAAAGCTCTAAAGAATCCTATGGATAATCGATCTTGGTACTGGTTGATCTTAGGTAATCTGATTGCGATAACTTTGGTGGGTATTGTCCGGCCTTTTGGCTTAAAGCTATTGTTGGTTGCTGTTTCAGGGATATTGATTCCAATAGTAACCAATTTGGTTTTTAAGTGGAAAATCAGTGCTAACAAAAAAATGATGGGGTTTTTTCTAATTGTGGTGCTTATGTTATTGGGCGCGATTAAAACAACCTTCATTCTGGGTGGATCGCAATCGGATACAATTTATGCAAATTGGCAGAGTACTAGTAGTCAATCTCAACAACAGTGGCGGTGGACTAATTCAAAATTTCTGCCGGACAGCATTGAAAATTATATCGAAACTGCAGCCAAAACCAGAGCTGGGCTTATCGTCTACGGTGTGGGCTTAAAAGCAAAGTCCATGATTGACGAGGATATAGCTCCTCAAAATATTGTAGAAGCTACCATATATCTACCTCGCGCCATGCAAGTGTCGTTATTTGCCCCCTTTCCCTCATCGTGGCTCGCCAATATCAGCATGACTCGGTTAATCGCCGTGGGCGAAATGTTTATTTATTATCTATGCGCTCCGGGAATATTAATATTGCTGTTTTATGAGCGCAAACCCATCCTATGGATGGTAATTTATTTTGCCTGTTTCTTTTTGTTGGTCTATGGATTTACGCAAGCAAATCTAGGTACGCTTTACCGGTATCGTTATGCTTATCAACTTGTACTGTTAATGTTGGGTGTCTTGGGTTGGTGTACTTGGTTAGATAAAACAGGTCGCCTGAGACTGTCGTTTAACTTGCCACAACCGCCTATTCAATCTCCCCCCCCCCTCCAAAAAAAACAATCCCATGAACTCAGGCGCAAAGAAACGATGAGTTCAGGAGTTATTGTTATAGGTTTAACGCTGCTAACTTTTGTTGGCTTTTTTATCCGCGATATTATGATGGCGAAGACCTTTGGTCTTGGCGTTTCGTTGGACAGTTTTTTTATAGCTTTGCTGATTCCAATGTTTCTTGTTACCATTTTATGTATGCCCTTAGGTAATGCTTTTGTACCCTTCTATCTTGATATAAAAGAACGCTTAAAGTCTCAATATTCAAGGGAATTGGTATCCGGCGTATCTTTTTGGACTATAATCAGTCTACTCATTATTTGCCTGATTCTTTATCCAATTAACCCTATCCTGTTACCGCTCCTAAATAGTAATGGATCGCCTATGGATATGCAGCAACTTATCCCGTTGTTGCATATTGCATTGCTCATACTGTTGTTTAGTGGGACGGTAATTTTGGGTAATTCAGTACTCAATGCCAATGGGCGTTCGGTTTTAACGAGTACTGCACAGTTAGTCGTTCCTGTTACGGCAATTCTGGCCTTGGTGCTTTTTGGTAATCGTTACGGAGTTATGGCTGCTATGTATGGCATGGTGGTTGGGCAATTACTTAATTTATTAATTCTGCAATATTATCTTGGATATTACGACGTTACTCTACGGCCAAAATTAAACGTATCCGCTCAGGCTCAACTTACTCCGCTGTTGCGACAATATATGCCGTTGGCAGTATCGGCTTTTTTTATTGCAGCAGCTTCACCGGTCGCCACTTTACTTGCTATTTCTTTGCCTGAGGGTGGTGTTTCAGCCTTTAATTTGGGTAATAAGGTAGTCCTATTTTGCACGGGGTTAGTTAGTACTGCTGTATCAACGGTCATGCTGCCTTATTTTTCAGGACTGGTAGCCAAGAATCATCTGGTTTCAGCAAGACGTGAGTTATCGTTTTTCTTGTTGCTCGCCACCTTTGTTTCGGTGCCCATCAGTGCGGCTCTCTATCTGGGATCGACACCCATTATCAGGCTAATGTTTGAGGGTGGGACCTTTGATAGCAATGCTACCGGATCGGTTGCCCGGGTGATGCAGTATGCCGTAGTACAAATACCATTTTTTGTATGCAATTCGTTGTTACTTAAGTTTGCTACAGCCACCAAGCACGTCTTCGCTATCAATGCGGTGGCCTTGGTTGGATTGTTGATCAACATAGGCGCCAGTATTTTGTTAATGAAATATATGGGTGTGGCTGGCATTGCTTTAGGCGCATCAATATCTATGTTGTTCTCTACCGTGCTGCTGGTGCTGGTTTTGGTCAGGTATTGGGACATAAGTCGGTTTGATGCGCTAATCATGATGTTAAACTGGTTGTTGTTTGTAACTCTTTTGGTCTGTTTGCATTTTCAAAATAACGCGAGTGTTTATGTGACAATATTTGCGTACGTTATTTTGCTATTCGGCTACTTCGATTCATTAAAGTCCGATAAAAAATATGTATTAAATGAAGGTGCGTTGTGTGGTCCAATGTGAAATACATTTTTGTTATATCGGGTAAAATTGCAGATTAGTTCATTTTAACTCTTAAAATGAAAAAAGCTGTAAGCCTCATAATTAAAGATATAGAAATTATTTATTGATGAAAAAAATCTGCTACGTTGCTACTATTCCCGCTGTAGTTCATGCTTTTTTGCGTGGTCATATTGGCGCGGCAGCTGAAAAGTATGAAGTAACGATAATTTGCAATAATGCTGATGTGTACTTGCTTGAGGGTATTAACGCTCGACTCATCGTGCTACCTATTGAGCGCAAGATATCGCCTTGGCGTGATTTACTGGTTTTGATTGAGCTGGTGTTGTTATTTCGTCGTGAACGTTTTGATTTAGTGCATTCCATTATGCCTAAAACCGGATTGTTGAGTATGTTGGCGGCTTGGGTGGCGGGCGTGCCTAATCGGATACATATTTTTACCGGGCAGGTTTGGGCGACAAAGCAAGGATGGAAACGTAGGTTTCTCAAGCTGTTCGATAAACTGATTGCTTTATTTGCTACGCGAATATTGACGGATAGTCCATCGCAACGTGATTTTTTAGTTTCTGAAGGTGTTTTGCTTCAAGACGAGTGTATCGTTATTGGGGATGGTTCAATCTGTGGTGTTGATATGGGGCAGTTTAACCCTGATGTTCAACTCCGTAATAAAGTACGAACTGAGCTAAATATCAGTCCAGCGCAAACCATAATTCTGTTTTTAGGGCGATTAAATCGTGATAAAGGCATTCTTGACCTTGCGACTGCGTTTACCGAAATTGCATCACATTATTCTGATGTAGTGCTGGTATTGGTTGGATCGGAAGAGGATATTTCTTTTTTATGCGTACAGGAAATTTGTGGAGTGCATCGCGAACGATTGCGCAGAGTGAGTTTTACCGCCAATCCTGAGCACTATATGGCGGCGGCGGATATTTTTTGTCTGCCTAGTTATCGCGAAGGCTTTGGCCAAGTTATCATTGAAGCGGGGGCAAGTGGAGTTCCGACCGTAGCCTCACGTATTTACGGTATTACTGACGCAGTCGAAGACGGTAAGACAGGCTTGTTATTTACCGCAGGCGATGTGGCAGGTCTTACTCAGTCTCTGCTAAAGCTTATAAATAACCCATTTTTACGACAAGAAATGGGCGAATCTGCACGTGTGCGAGCACTTGAATTATTCCCCAGTCATAAAATTACAGAAGGAATGCTTTCGCTGTATAGTGAGCTATTAACTGAGCGTCATGATTAATAAATGAGCAAGATGGATAGATTACCTAACGCATATAACCCAAAGCCGAAGATGGTACTTGTTACCGGAGCGAATGGTTTTGTTGGCAAGCCGCTTTGTCTGGCCTTATTTGAGCAAGGTCAAGCCGTGCGAGCCGCAGTGCGCGGAGCAAACAGGCAAATCGAAAATTGCGAGACGGTAGTCGTCGGGGAGCTAAACGGCCAGACAGATTGGACAAATGCGTTGCCGGGTATCAAGGTGGTTATTCATCTTGCTGCGCGTGTGCATGTTATGAATGATACCGCGACTGATGCGTTGGCAGAGTTTCGCAGGGTAAATGTTGAGGGCACTTTACATCTTGCCAATCAAGCGGTTAAGGCTGGCGTACAGCGCTTTATTTTTATCAGTTCCATTAAGGTGAATGGTGAAGGCACATTAATAGGACATCCTTTTACCACTGAAGACCTACCCGCTCCGGTTGATCCTTATGGTATTTCCAAGCGCGAAGTCGAAGATGAGTTGCGTCAGTTAGCGATTGATACGGGGTTGGAAGTGGTTATTATTCGTCCACCGCTGATTTATGGACAGGGTGTGAAGGCTAATTTTTTAAGCATGATTCGCTTGTTGGATAAGGGTGTGCCTTTGCCTTTGGGCGCCATTCATAATCAGCGCAGTCTGGTGGCTTTGGATAATTTGCTTGATTTAATCATTGCTTGTATTCATCACCCCGCAGCGGCTAATCAAACCTTTTTGGTGTCCGACGGCGAGGATCTTTCAACGCCTCAATTGTTACAGCGAACGGCAGCGGCTTTAGGCAAAAAAGCGTGGTTGTTGCCGGTTCCCGACTTTTTATTGGCGTGGGGCGCAAAATTGATAGGCAAACAAGCGATGGCGCAGCGACTCTGTGGTTCATTGCAAATCGATATTTCCAAGACATGCACTTTATTGGCTTGGAAGCCTCCGGTGAAAGTAGATGAGGCTCTGCGCAAGACGGCGCAATTTTATAGAAGCGCCACCCATGATTAACGTCGGCTGGTTATTTTTTATTGCCCTGATTTTGGCGGCGGTATTAACCGGATTATTGCGCCGTTACGCCTTGGCAGCCAGCTTGCTGGATATGCCAAACGCCCGCAGTTCGCATAGTATGCCAACGCCTCGCGGTGGTGGCTTGTCGATTGTTATGGTGTTTTTGCTGGGGCTTCCGGTACTTTCAGCGATGGGGGTATTGTCTGCAAATACACTATGGGCATTTGTTGGCGCCGGTGCTTGGGTGGCTTTGGTAGGGTTTCTGGATGATCATGGTCACATTCCGGCACGATGGCGACTACTGGCCCATTTTATCGGGGCAGCGTGGGGGCTTTACTGGTTGGGTGGATTGCCGCCGCTCGTGTTTTCGTTGCCAACAAGTCAAGAGGTGTATTCTATTGATTTGGGTTGGGCAGGGCAAATCTTGGGGTTGTTTTATTTGGTTTGGTTGCTTAATCTCTACAATTTTATGGATGGTATTGACGGCTTGGCCAGTATTGAGGCGATAACCGTTTGTTTGGGTGGGGCGCTTTTGTATTTATCAGGCGCTGATAATAGTGGACAGTGGGTTACGCCGGTATTGCTGGCAATGACGGTTACCGGTTTTTTGTTTTGGAATTTTCCGCCCGCCAGGATTTTTATGGGAGATGCGGGGAGTGGTTTTTTAGGGATCGTGGTGGGGCTTTTTTCCATTCAGGCCGCGTGGATTGCACCGCAGTTTTTTTGGAGTTGGTTAATTTTACTGGGTGTTTTTATCGTGGACGCCTCTTGGACGTTGGCGCGACGTTTTTTAAATGGTGAAAAAGTCTACGAGGCTCACTGCAGCCATGCTTATCAACAGGCATCACGCTATTATCGCTCACATAAGACCGTTTCACTGGTTATTGGTGTTATTAACGTGTGTTGGTTAACACCGTTGGCGCTAGGGGTTGGGTTGGCGGGACTTAATGCCTTGCTGGGTCTGGCGTTGGCTTATTTGCCACTTATAGTACTGGCTATTTATTTCAACGCAGGAGCAAGAGAACCGGATTTATGCAACGACAATTAGCGCACTGGTTTATTGGTCTTCAGCGCCGGAATAAGGC
>JBAXUR010000160.1:0-6445 GCA_037129595.1 Methylococcaceae bacterium
GAGGAGCAAGACTGTCCAAAGCAGTATATTCGAATCAAGCGTAGCATTAGAGTTGAAGAGGGTGATAAGTGGGCGTCATTTGATCCATTTGATGGCTTTAAAGTGACTTTTACCATCGATTTTGAGCATCCGGCTTTTGAAGAGCATGTAAAAACACACACCATGGATTTTTCTTCAACGACTTTTGTTAAAGAAGTCAGTCGAGCCAGAACTTTTGGCTTTATGAAAGATATTGATATGTTGAGAGAAAACAATTTGGCGCTGGGCGGAAGTCTGGATAATGCTATTGTGGTTGATGATGATAAAATTCTCAATGAAGACGGCTTGCGCTGTGCCGATGAATTTGTTAAACATAAAATTCTTGATGCGATTGGCGATTTGTATTTATTGGGCCATAGCTTGATTGGTGAATTTACCGGCTATAAATCAGGGCACGGCTTAAATAATAAATTACTCCGTACTTTATTGGACGACAAAGATGCCTGGGAAATGGTTACTTTTACAGATGAAGAAGAAGCGCCGATTTCTTTTATGCGCTCTGCAGAAACGGTTAGAGTCGCTGAGTAGTGTTCTTTTTGTGCTGGTGTTTGGCGATATTCAAGAATGAATATACCTGAATAGCATAGGATTTTTTTGTTGTCATCGACTGCATGGATAGATATTTTCTCCTGTAATATCAGCGTCACCCTATCGCTATTATTATCGATTATGCTGGAGGCGGGTAGTCATGGGGCTGAAGGTAATTCGCCTCTGTCATAGTGATCAAGAGCAATGCAGGAGTAATTTTCTAGGCGGAAAAAGTAGGCGCGTAGCGAGGCTAGGCAACTTTTTTGATGACTCGGGAAATGAATAAAAAGCGCCCGTGAGCTGGGTAGTTATTTGTAAGAAATCGTTTTAAATCTTGCTAGACAGTCTTTCTAGTGTGGCGCTTAATTTTAGCAATGCCAGTCTCAGTTGATTATCCGAAACAGTCAGGCCATGACTTCGGATAACTTCTATTTGTTCTGCTGAAGGTATTTTTGCCTTCCGTTTAACCCCCAAAACACTCCCTGTTTGACCTGTAATAATCTTCACTTGCATTATTTCAACGGGCGCTTTTGTTAGCGGCGTAATGGCTGCAAGAATTACGCTTTTATAAAAACGCAGTTGTGATGCCCAGGCAGATGAGTCCGTATAAATCAGCAATTTTTTATCTTTTATAAGGCAATGTTTCGCCTGTTTTTTTAATGGGTCAGGTAAGGCAGTCTGAACGCGCTGCAAAATTCGCTGTTGTTGCTCAATTTGACTATAAAAATAGGCCATTGTCCGATTTTGGAATGACAAAGACACTTTAAATGATGGCGGTTTTTGGGGCATAAGTACGCGTTGCAAAGTTTTTATAAAGTAAGATGCATGGATTTTTAGTGATACCCCGCAGGGCTCAAAAATAGTCAGGTTCGTAGTGAGTTAAGCTGGGTTTTGAATTCTGTACAGTGAGTAGAGCCATTCTTGGGTAGTACTTAAGTCATCATCAAACCTCATATCATTTGACAAGATAGTTTTAGCCCGCCTCCAATTAAGGCAGTACGCAGAAAATAACCACCAGAATCACCTTGGTTCCCACACCGGAGTTTGGAACGATAGGGTGGAGGGGCAATGTCGTTAAGTTAAGCGAAAGTTCTTTAAAAGCTGGAGTGTAATCGCTTCAGCTATTGCCTGTAAAAACAGCTAAAGCGGTTTTACTCCAGATTTTATGCTTAACTTAACGGCATTGGGTGGGGGTTATTTATTGCAAGCTAACTTACCATAATATCACAATCCTTGAAATCGGGTTTTTAGTGAATACTTATGTTTCGATAATTACTCAGAATATGCAGTTAAGTAGTTGTTCAAGATTTTCAAAAAATAAGATTATCCGTTATTTACCAGCACACCAGTAATGGATATTTTTCAGATTTAAATACGATTTATTAGGTAAAAAATCCTATTTACCATTTTGTTAAAAGACTTTTGGTCACCGACTTAGCAATTACCCTAATTCGATGCATTGTTCGTCTGCTATAAAAACTTGAATAAAGCGGCTTTCAACTTAACGTCGGTAGTCTCAGTAGAGAAATGTCTATTTTAAAATCACAATATTGTAAGGCTGTCTATACGTAATAATACGTAAGTATTTATACGAATTGTGGGGATGATTAAATCATGAAAAAATACGCACTGAAGCAAGCGGCCTAAAGGATATGGGTTGGGGCTGTGTGGAATATAGACGTTATAAGTTTTCTAGTCCACGATGAAGTTAATTAATGGGGCGTTTTTTAATTTTATAATTTAATTTCCGCAATTTTAGCGCAATAATTTTCAGTTTTTATAATTTGCGACATTTAATTTTATACCATTTTTCTGGAGTTAATCATGAAGCATTATCAGGCTATGTCTAGCACAATAGGCATGGGTGGCAATTACCAAGGCGACGTGCTTAGTAGTCAGGGCATTATGGATACAACAGATGCGCAAATGCAGTTACGCTTGCGGCATCAAGGTGCCAGGCTCTTGTTGGCAGAAGACAGTGCTATTAATCGTGAAATCGTTCTGGAACTGCTTCGTAATACAGGTATTGTGGTGGAATTGGCAGAAGATGGCTTGGAGGCTTTCGAGAAGGTTTTAACCAATACCTATGATTTGATTTTAATGGATGTCCAGATGCCCCACATGAATGGTTTGGAAGCCGCTCGGGCTATACGTGACTTGACGGTATGGGAAACAAAACCAATCGTGGCGTTTACGGCTAATACCTTTCCTGATGATCGCCGTGCTTGCACTGATGCGGGAATGAATGACTTTATCGCCAAGCCTCTTAATCCCGCTTTGCTTTATAGTACTTTACTAAAATGGCTTCCAGTTTCGGGGATGGCATGAAGCCAAGCTGCACACTTTATTACGATACAGCATTTAATGCTGTATCGGACTCTATGCAAGAAAAAAGTAGTCAAGCAGCATTGGCAAGGCTGGCAAGAATACCGAGCCTAAATATAACATATTGCAAGTCTTTGCTGGGCGGTAATGCCGATAAATATTTGGAGCTGTTAAAGCTTTTTATCCAATCACATGCCAATGACATGGTGCTACTGGTCAAGAGTCTGGCCGATGGCGACGACAGCGCAGCTCAGCTGCGGGTTCGCTCTCTCAAAGGTTCTGCGACTACTCTGGGGATTGATAGCTTGGCAGGAATGGTAAAGCGATTGGAAGATATGTTACGGGTTAGTGAGCATGAGTTCGTTAAAAGTGATGCTATTTACACCGAAATAAATGCTATTAATCATGAGCTCGTTTTTATTGCTGCAGCACTGTCACCGACGATCAGTAATTCTTATTATGACAATTTAAATAAAGCCAGCTAGTAAAATAATGATAGCAGCTGGTTTTGGGCAGTAACTCCGCGCATAAGTATGTATAAGATTTCATATTATAAAAATAATAAGTTGCAGTAGCAACAAGTCCGCTTTCCTTTATAGGGGGTTGTGATAATCACTGCATGAAGGCAGGAGTTAGAGCAATATAGGAGCAGCATAACGGTGTACTGAGGAGAATAATATAAAAATACTAAAATTCCCTTATCCTAATCAGGCATCCTCGCTTCAACCTCTCTAAAAGGTATAGAGGCTGCGCTTGTATAGATGGGTGTGTTTTAGTTGCATGGGTATCTATACAGGCGCTTTTTTTACGCTGAACAAAAAAATCAATATCCATCCAGCAGATATTCGCTTCGTTTGGAGTTCAAAAATTCATTTCTCCGCTGATCTTGAGTCGAACCAGCTTAGTCAATTAATAGCTATTGATTAACTAAGTCCGGAAAAATCACTGTGCTTGGTAGGTAGTTCGCTCGCAGAATATCCGTGGCCGTAAATTAACGTTACTCTAAAGTGAGCGGTACGAAATATCAATAGGATTAATAATGCCCTTTTACGCCACCAAGTCAGAAAGTCTGGGAATGGGGTTATCTATTTGTAGCTCCATTATCGAAGTGCATGCGGGTCATTTGCATTTAATAGTCAGGCAGGAAAGATTGTCATTACCAATAAAATAAATATATTATGTGGAGAGAGCGATTTGATGTAAATATAGCGTTTTTTTAGATAGATGCGCTTGAGCGATATTTGCTTGGGATGATTGGAAGAGGCGTCGGTCGATTTAGCAATAGCGTAACTTGGTAAGTTGAAATGGCTGTGTGGTTACGACTAGATAGGTCGTTATCATTTTTTTGTGAAAATGTGTCAATTGCTTTTGGGTGATTATGAGCGATGAAAAAAAATGTAACTGGGCTCTGTCAGGGCCGCTTCAAGAGCATTATCATGATGTTGAATGGGGTTTGCCTGTCCATGATGATCGGCTTTTATTTGAACTGCTTGCGCTCGAAGGCGCTCAAGCCGGTTTAAGTTGGATCACTATCTTAAAAAAACGCGAAGAATATAGAAAAGTCTTCGACAATTTTGAAGCGGGTATCATCGCAACCTATGACGATAATAAAATAAACTCGCTGTTGGCTAATCCGGGTATTGTAAGGCATAAGCTAAAAATAAATTCCGTTATCAGTAATGCCAAAGCCTTTTTGACGGTTCAAGAAAGCTTTGGCAGTTTTGACGAGTATATTTGGTTATTTGTAGATGGTCGGCCTTTTCATAGTAACTTTAAGACGGCTGCTGAGATTCCGGTTTCTACTCACGCCTCTGAAATAATGAGTAAAGATCTAAAAAAACGTGGCTTTAAATTTGTTGGTGGGACTATTTGTTATGCGTTTATGCAGGCGACCGGCATGGTAAATGACCACATAACCGATTGTTTTAGGTATGCTGAAATTAAAAGAAAGTATTCATAAATAATGCGGCGCGTTATTTTATGCCATCAATCTACATGAAGTTTTTTAAGCTAATTTGATATTGAAAGCGGCTAAGGGTTGCGTAACTAAAATCTGTTGGTATAATGGACAGCTCTTGAAGTTACCTAAACTTCAGGCGCGTAGCTCAGTTGGTTAGAGCACCACCTTGACATGGTGGGGGTCGTTGGTTCGAGTCCAATCGCGCCTACCAGACATTAAAGCACTGCAATAGCGGTGCTTTTTTTATTGTAGCAACTAAAGAAATTATAAAGATGCCCGTAATTACACTTCCTGATGGTTCTAGTCGTGAGTTTGACCACGCTGTTACAGTGATGGATGTTGCTAAATCCATAGGATCAGGATTGGCTAAGGCAACTTTGGCAGGACGGGTTAATGATGTTTTGGTTGATGCCAGTACCTTAATTGATCAAGATGCTACTTTACAAATCATAACCGCAAAAGATGAAGCCGGTGTTGACGTTATTCGTCATTCAGCCGCACATCTATTGGCGCAGGCTGTTAAACAGTTGTTTCCCGATGCACAAGTGACTATTGGTCCGGTTATCGAAAATGGCTTTTTTTATGATTTTGCTTACCAAAGAGCCTTTACGCCGGATGATCTGACGGCGATTGAAGCAAAAATGCAGCAGTTGGTCATTGAGGATCATGCGATTAGCCGTACCGTATTAAGCAGGGATGAAGCGGTAAAGTTTTTCAAGGAACAGGGCGAAAGCTATAAGGCAGAGCTTATCGAATCCATACCGGCGGATCAGGAATTATCCCTTTATCAGCAAGGTGGCTTTACTGATCTTTGCCGTGGTCCACATGTGCCCAGTACCGGCAAATTAAGCTGCTTTAAATTGATGAAAATTGCCGGCGCTTATTGGCGAGGCAACTCTGACAATGAAATGTTGCAGCGTATATACGGCACAGCATGGGCTGATAAAAAAGAATTACAAGCTTATTTGCATCGTTTGGAAGAAGCTGAAAAGCGTGATCACCGTAAACTGGCCAAGACACTGGATTTTTTTCATACCCAGGAAGAAGCGCCGGGCATGGTATTTTGGCACGAGAAAGGCTGGGTTATTTATCAACAAATCGAACAGTTTATCCGTGAAAAGTTACGGGTAAATGGTTATGCTGAAGTTAAAACGCCACAACTGGTAGATAAATCGCTTTGGGAAAAATCAGGTCATTGGGATAAATTTGGTTCCATGATTTTTACCACGCATTCGGAAAATCGTGATTACGCGATTAAGCCAATGAATTGTCCCTGCCATGTTCAAATTTATAATCAGGGCATTAAAAGTTATCGCGATTTGCCAATTCGCATCGCAGAATTTGGTTCTTGTCACCGTAACGAGCCATCAGGTACGCTACATGGCTTGATGAGAGTCAGAAATTTTGTACAAGATGATGCGCATATCTTTTGTACGGAAAGTCAAATTCAGGATGAAGTGTCGATTTTTATTGATATGCTGTTCTCGGTTTATAAAGACTTTGGCTTTGAAGACGTCATTATGAAATTATCAACACGCCCTGAAAACAGGGTGGGTGATGATGCGGTCTGGGACAAAGCCGAGAATGCACTGG
>JBAXUR010000161.1:0-6341 GCA_037129595.1 Methylococcaceae bacterium
AAGCCTTTTAATTCTATATGAATATCTTGTATTGTTTGCTCAAAATCGAAATCTTCATCAACCTCTACCGGCGCGGCGCTTGATGAAATCGGCTTTTTCCAAGGGCCGTTTGGGCATTTTCCCCGCTGCCTGATCAGCTTCAATCTGTTTCAGCGCGGCTTCATAACGATTGCTGGCATGGCGTAAAAAGATCACACCCAGCACCGGCATATAGTATTCACTGGACGATAGTTTGGAATTGGCACGCATCTGGTCAGCGGCTTCCCAGAGACTATCTTCGATTTTGGAAATGTTTTGTAAGGCGTTAGCAGTCATCAAGGGTTTCAGTTTTAAATTATTCAGTGGGTGATTTTGGGATTTGATGCCTGATAGGCTTGATGACAGGCCATTCCTGACAATGCAGAGCTGATTTGCTTAATCGGCGCATACAATCCCTTATATAAGCTGTAAATGTACTAGCTTTTAGACCTCAATACAATCTGACCGAACAATGCCAGATAACCAACACATCCTGTTTAACCGATTAAGGTGTTCATTTAATTGGATTATTTAAATTTTAAATCAAAAAGCTGACACTGAAACGTCTATAAAGAAAAGTTTACAAAAGTGACCCTCTAAATTTATAGACAGCGTTTTGTGGGGATTAAAAGCCAAGCCGCCCGTTTAACATGAGGGTGTTCGATTACGGGAGTTTATAAACGCCTACGAAAACCGCGAGAGGTTTAGCGGCTTGACGGTTTAAGTATAAACTAATCAGCGCCTGAATTGTTGGCAATTGTTGAGGTGTTTTTTTGAGATGGGACGAAATTGTCACGCAGGAAATTTTAGGCATAAAAAAAGCACTTCGACTAATCGTAAGTGCTTGATTCATTTTATCTTTGGTGGTGGGTCGTGCGCGATTCGAACGCGCGACCATCGCATTAAAAGTGCGGTGCTCTACCGGCTGAGCTAACGACCCAACAAAGAAGACTTATTATAAAGACATTTTTATATCTTGCAAGCGTTATTTAAACTTTTTTTGATACCGTGTTGGATCGGTTATACCGGCTTCGGCAAATCCGGCTTTTCTTATGCGGCAAGCATCGCATACGCCACAGGCACGGCCTTGTTTATCAGCCGAATAACAAGAAACGGTATCCTGATAATTTACACCCAAGGCAATCCCCTGTTTTATAATTTCGGCTTTACTCATTGCAATCAGGGGTGTGTGTATACTGAAATGACCACCTTCAGCGCCGGCTTTAGTCGCCAAATTGGCTAGTTGCTGAAAAGCTTGAATAAATTCAGGCCGACAATCAGGATAACCGGAGTAATCAACGGCATTAACACCAATAAAGATGTCGCGTAAATTTAAAACTTCTGCCCAACCCAAAGCAAATGACAGGAAGATGGTATTTCTTGCAGGAACATAAGTGACGGGTATGCCGACCTGAGGCGTATCAGGCACTGCGATATGTTCGTCAGTCAAGGCTGACCCACCGATGGCACCTAATCCCAGCTTAATGATTTTATGATCTTCTACCTGATAATCAGAAGCGATCTGCGCTGCGGCTACCAATTCGGCATTATGCCGTTGTCCGTAATCAAAACTTAAGGCGTAACAGGTGTATCCCTGTTGTTTTGCGAGAGCAAGAACGGTAATTGAATCCAATCCACCGGATAGAAGAATAATGGCTTTTTTTTGCATAAGTATTTATTTACCTTGGGCATCATCCCAAAGCAGTTTGTGTAATTGAATTTGAAAGCGAACAGGCAACCTGTCCTGAAGAATTTTTTCGGCAAGTTCGGTTGGATTTTGCCGACCCATCACAGGTGAAAACAAAATGTCACAGCGCTCAAGCAATCCGTGTTCAGTTAAGGCCGATTTTGACCAGTCGTAGTCTTCATCATTGCCAATCACAAACTTAACCTGATCTTGGCTGTTGAGAAAATGAATGTTTTGATAAAGGTTTTTGCTTAATTCACCTGAACTGGGCGTTTTAAGATCCATGACTTTAATAGCACGCGAATCTACCGCCGATATATCGATTGCGCCACTGGTTTCCAGCGAAACAATAAAGCCTTTATCAAGCAATTTTGTAATCAACTCAAGACAGGCAGGCTGTGCCAGCGGTTCGCCACCGGTTACGGTAATGTATTTGGTGCCGTATTGTTCGGCCTGAACAATAATCTCTGCAATCTTTATTTTTTTACCGCCGGTAAACGCATAGGCCGTATCGCAATAAACGCATCGCAGGGGACAACCGGTTAGCCGAATAAATACAGTGGGCAATCCCACTGTATTTGACTCGCCCTGAAGAGAATAAAAAATTTCAGTGATACGAAGTGAGCTCACCATCAATTTTTAACTTCATCAAGCTTAAGCAGTTTTTTTTCTGCCAGTACTGCCGCCGGTGACTTGGGATATTCGGTGATAACGCGTGTTAAATACTCACGCGCTTTTGCAGGGTTTTTCTGCTCCATTTCCAGGTAACCCAACTTTAATAGTGCGTCCGGTACTTTTGTACCATTGGGATACTTTTCAATAACGCCATTAAACGCTTTACGTGCCGCATCGTTATCCTGTTTAACGCGATACGCTTCACCCAACCAATATTGGGCATTATTGGCATAGATACTGGCGGGATACTTGCTTAAATAAGTATTGAATTGCGCGATAGACTGATCGGTGTGTCCATTTCTAAGCTCATTATAAGCGTCGTAATACTCCTTTTTTTCAGGTGCGGGCACTTGTGCTTCATCGGACTTAGGTTTGGACGCTTGATCAATCGCCGGCGCGGATTCATTAGACGATACCGACTTGCCAGCCGGAGCGGGTTCCTTTGCAGGCACCGGTAAGGCTTCGGGTGTAGGCGCTGAAGAATCACCCGCTTTAACCTCTGGATCACCCGCACCCACGGCTTCCGAAGTGCTTTCGGTAGCGGGCTGGCCAGCGCCATTTCCCTTACTCTCAATGCCTTGCAGGCGCTCGTCAAAATCAGAATACATAGTGCTCTGATGTTTTTTCAACTCATCAATACGATACGCCTGCTCGTCTAACTTGCCCGTCAGTTGTTGCACTTCAGCTTGCAATTGCTCAAGACGCCCCATCAACTCGTACACCGTATTGGTTGACGGCGCATTGGCAGGAGCGGGAGCTGCCGATGCGGGGTACGATGAATGGTCGATGACAACCGGCAATTCTGCATAAGCACTACTGCAAGCAGACAGTAAGAGTACAAGACTGGCTTTTTTCATTTAACTATCTACTTAGGTTGGTAAACTATCTCAACACGACGATTTTGCTCCCAGGCAGACTCATCATTGCCTAAGGCTGCGGGCTTTTCTTCACCATAACTCACAAGTTGCAACTGGTTTTCAGAAACCCCTTTAACCTTCATCATACTGGCTACTGACTTTGCACGCTGCTCGCCCAAGGCAATATTGTATTCGCGGGAACCACGCTCATCAGCATTACCTTCCAAGGTGATGTGTTGGCTTGGGTTTGCAATCAAATATTGCGCATGCGCTGCAATGACAGGAATAAAATCAGGCATGACTTCACTGCTATCCAGCATAAAGTAAACGGTTCTTTTTGATAGCGGGTTATTAGGATCGTTAAATTCGGGACCTAAAGTGCTGGCATAATCACCATTACCTGACATGCCATTCATGCCAGAGCCGTTCATTTCTGAACCATTTAAGCCTGCGCCTTTATTTAAACCACTGGTCGAAGCATCATTGATACCGCTGGTATCATTTTGACTACCGTCAGTAAGGCTGGTGTCTTTTTCATCCGAATCACTACAAGCCGATAACAATAGTGTACCAATAGCCAAGGCTAATAATGTTTTATTCAATTTCATCTTTCAATTCCCAAATATAAGTGCAAACTATAAAAATAACCGCGTTTTAGCGAAAATACTAAGGAGCCCATGAAGGCTCACGAACTTCACCACTATTAAAAACCAACTTTTGCTGCATTTTACCATCTAATGACACTGCCGATAAGAACCCTGTACGTCCTTTTTTTGAAGCATACAGAATCATGGCACCATTCGGCGCAAAACTGGGTGACTCATCTGATGGCCCACTCGTTAACACATTAATGGCTCGGGTTCCCATGTCCATGACAGCAATACGGTAATCATTGCCATTACCGTGCACCATAACCAGACTTCTACCGTCCGGTGAAAAACTGGCTCTGGCATTATAACCGCCAGAAAAAGTCAGCCTCTTTTCCTGCCCACCTTGACTGGAAACCATATAAATTTGTGGCTTACCTCCTCTGTCCGAGGTAAAAACAATGCTACTGCCATCGGGCGACCAGCTAGGCTCAGTATCAATAGCAAAACTTTTAGTCAACTTGGTTAATGAGCGTGTCGACACATTTAAAACAAAAATATCAGGACTTCCATCCTTGGATAAGGTTAACGCTAATCGAGTCCCATCAGGCGACCAAGCCGGCGCACCATTGATACCTGGAAATTCAGCAACGCGAACTCGCTCACCGGTAGCCAGTGTTTGTACATAAATAGCCGCTGTTTTCCTCTCAAAGGACACATAAGCCAATTTCTTGCCATCAGGTGACCAGGCAGGAGACATCAAGGGTTCAACTGATGATGCCACGGGTTGTGGATTAAAGCCGTCCGCATCAGCAACTTGAAGCTGTTGTGATTGCTGTTTACTGCCTTGATTATTGGTCGTGATATAAGCAATGCGGCCGCTAAATACACCTTTTTTGCCGGTTAACTTTTCAAAAATAAGGTCACTGATATGATGAGCGGTTCTACGTAAATCAGCAGTCGAAGAGGTCATTTTGTAACCTAATAACTGCCCGCCTTTATAGACATCAAGCAATTGAAATTGAACGCTATACTGGCCGCCACCTGCATCAACAACCTGCCCTATTACCATGTAATTTTGCCCCAACGCCTGCCAGTCTTTAAAATTAACCGCCGCTGCCGTGCTCGGTCTGCCTGGCATACTTTGTTCGGCCATCATTTTAAAATAACCGCTGCGCTCCAGATCGGCATTTACAACAGCACTAATATTAACCGGGGCACTCTGTGAGGCAAAAGGAACGACTGCAACAGGCACAGCGCTTTCAATACCTTCAGTAATTTCAATGGTCAGCGCTGCATGAGCCATTGACACATTAAGAGCCAATAGCATCACTAATAAAATTCTTCTAAAAAAATTCACATTCACCTCTACGTCCGCACACAAAAAAAACGATTTACTTATCACACACGATCACTTGGAAACATGCACAAAACAACTTGAGCCCTCTATCTCCTCACCACAACCCTCTCCAACAGGAGAGAGAGCTTGTATTTTGCATTGGCGTCTGGATACTTTGGATTACCCGGGAAGATAACCCAATCTTCTACCTTATATTAAACAACACATAGTCATCGTAACGTAATCATTCAGCCCCCTCTTTGAAAAAGAGAGGTTAGGGAAGATTTTATTAGATAAATTCCCCTCTGCCCCCTCGATTTTCTCTCCCCCTTTTCAAAGGGGGAAGGTGAATAACCACATCGTAACTATTTATTATTTCGGATTAAACAAAAACTGAAAGGATCTAAATTCTCTGGCAAATAGATCTTTATCTTTAGGTACCGGTAATGGCGATGCTTTGTTAACAGCGTTTTCTGCTGATCGGTCAAAAATCTCATCACCACTACTGGAAACAACTTCAGCATCAATCACTGTCCCATCAGACATTAATTTGACCCGGATTGTACACTTTAAACCTTCCGTAGCCGATACAGGACGAATCCAGCTTCGATTTACTTTTTGTTGAATGGCAATTTTTGCCTGTGCCGCTTCGCTCGCTTGAGCCGCTATTTTTGCTTGGGCTGCTTGAGCCGCCTCTGCCTTGGCTTGCGCTGCTGCCTCCGCAGCTTTGGCTTGTGCAGCTGCCTCGGCTTTAGCTTGTGCGGCAGCTTCTGCCTTGGCTTGTGCAGCCGCTTCTGCCTTGGCTTGTGCAGCCGCTTCGGCTTTGGCTTGTGCAGCCGCTTCGGCTTTTGACTGTTTAGCTGCTTCAGCTTTGGCTTGCGCGGCCACCTCTGATCTGGCTTGTGCTGCCGCTTCGGCTTTAGCCTGTTTGGCGGCTTCAGCCTTCGCTTGCTCGGCTGCTTCGGCTTTTGCCTGTTTAGCAGCTTCCGCTTTAGCTTGGTCGGCTACTTCGGCTTTCGCCCGTTTAGCGGCTTCAGCCTTGGCTTGCTCGGCTGCTTCGGCTTTCGCCTGTTTGGCGGCTTCAGCCTTGGCTTGCTCGGCTACTTCGGCTTTTGCCTGTTTGGCGGCTTCAGCCTTGGCTTGCTCGGCTGCTTCGGCTTTCGCCTGTTTAGCGGCTT
>JBAXUR010000162.1:0-6143 GCA_037129595.1 Methylococcaceae bacterium
GCTATCGCTCCCGACCTAAAAGACGGAGTACGGCTCTTAACACTTTATGAAAAAAAAATCATTATTGATACTCTTGCTGGCGGCGGTCGCTTTATTTCTACCCCTTTCAAACTTGCTTGGATTGTCTGGAGAAAATGAGCCAATCGCCGTTGTTTCCGGTAGCTCCCAAAATTTTGCCAAGGTCACCCAGATTTTTCAGAATAAATGTGTTGATTGCCATTCGCCCGGTATGACACGCATGCCTATCTATGCAAAGTTACCGATTGCAAAGCAATTGATGGCAAAAGATATAGAAAATGCTTCAGCGAGATTGCTGCTGTCAAAACAGCTTTACAGTGGTGAAGCGACGTTTTCTCCTTTAATGTTGGCCAGATTGGAAGGCGTAGTACGCAATAACAGTATGCCGCCGGCTTTATATCTTTCGATGCACTGGACAGACAGTTTAACCGTTGATGAAAAACAAACCCTGCTCGACTGGATTACGGAAGAACGGACAAAATTATCCTGGAGTCAAGATTCCACGCCGGTGCTAAAAGGCGAGCCGGTGGAGCCGTTGCCGTTAAAAGTTGATCTTGACGCTCAAAAAGTATCCTTGGGTAACCAGCTTTTTCACGATACCTTGCTTTCCGGTGACAATACCTTAAGTTGTGCCTCGTGCCATAACTTGACCAAAGGCGGAACTGATCAGGCCAAAGTCGCTACCGGTATTAAAGGGCAACAAGGACCAATCAACTCGCCTACGGTCTATAACGCCATGTATAACCTCGCCCAATTCTGGGACGGTCGCGCTAAAGATTTACAAGCACAAGCGGCAGGGCCGGTCGCCAATCCCGGTGAGATGGGCGCACAATGGGATACGGTTGTTGAAAAACTTAAGCAAGTCCCCCAGTATCAGACGGCTTTTGCTTCGTTATATGCTCAACAAGGTTTGACTAAAGAAACGGTAACCGATGCCATTGCCGTATTTGAACAGTCATTAGTAACCGCCAATTCTCGCTTTGATCAGTATTTACGCGGCAATAACAACATTCTGACGACTAATGAAAAAGCGGGCTATGAATTGTTTAAGGTAAGTTGTTCCTCTTGTCACATGGGACCGGCACTAGGTGGTTTATCTTTTGAAAAAATGGGCGTGAAATACGATTATTTTAAACTGCGTGGCGGTCAATTGACGGATGCTGATAAGGGTCGTTTTAATGTCACCAAAGATGAAAAAGACCTGCATTTTTTCAAGGTTCCGGTATTACGCAATATTGAACTAACATTTCCCTACTTTCACGATGGCTCAGCGGCTAATTTAGCCGATGCAGTGCGGGTTATGGGTAAAGTTCAACAGAACAAAAGCTTCACTGATTTGGAAATAAACAACCTGGTTGCTTTCCTAAAAACATTAACGGGTGAATACAAAGGTAAACTGGTTACACAGTTAACTAATGAAGATATCAAATAACTTTTTAAATCTGCTTTAATTAAATGACCTATAAGAATCACTTGCCTTTTATATTACTGGTGCTGCTTGCCGTATTGGGTATTAGTGTTGAAATAAATCCGGAGGCACAGGCGTGGCAGCTGTTTACAGGCTTTCACTTGGCTGCTTTGTCAGCAATGGCGTGTATGTCCTTGTGGGGTCTAAGAAAATTACCCACAAAGGGCAAACGCTATGGCTTTATCATCTTACAGTTACTGGCATTTCGTATTGCTTATTTTCCCATTGTGGTTTTTTCAGCAACGGCGGCTTGTTACTCTGAGTTATTGCTGCAACATTTATCCATCGACTTGCCGATAAAGATATTTCCGGCTTTGTTTGTCAGTGCGGCGCTTATGTATGCGACCATTGCTTATGTGATATTTTGGGCGCTGACAGGTAAAGCAGCGTTATATGGACTGATGTTTGTTTTGGGCATACCGGCTTTGTTGATTTCCTTTGCCAGCCCTCAAGACCTGACTTTTTTGCCGGATAATAATTGGGCGGATATACAACCCTTGCCGCCTGTCAGTCAGCCACAGGCAAATCCTTATTTGTTGGGTGTTACGTCAACACAGAGTAGCATCGGGCAAAAAATGATTGGTTTGGCGGGCAGGGTGCTTTATGAATTTATTCCCAAAGCGCCCTGGTCTCAAGCTGTACAGGGAACACTGGAACAAGAGTTTATAAATAATCCCAACGGCAATTCACACGACCAACTAACCTATCACTATGCCGCTTTTTTGGCCGCTCACCAGGCCGTTAAATCAAGATAGGATCTTATTCAGTACGAAGACACAGGATCTTATTCACCACGAAGACACGAAGGACACGAAGTTTTTTCTTTCTTCGTGTCCTTCGTGTCTTCGTGGTGAAAGCTTTGTAAATTACTCGTCCGTCTGTTGCAGACTTGCCAAATCAATAACAAATCGATACTTAACGTCACTTTTTAAAACGCGTTCATAAGCTTCGTTAATTTGCTGAATTGGGATTATTTCGATGTCTGAAGTAATCGCATTTTCCGCGCAGAAATCAAGCATTTCTTGCGTTTCTTTTAGGCCTCCAATCAACGAACCGACAATGCTGCGCCGCTTGAAAATCAGGTTGCCTATAGCAGGAGATGGATGCGGTTGGTCAGGTACACCCACCAAACATAAAGTACCATCACGTTTCAGCAGGGCAGTATAAGCATCCAGATTATGCGATGCCGCCACGGTGTTTAAGATAAAGTCAAAGCTGGCAAGATGCTTTTCCATCTCTTCCGGATTTTTGGAGATCACCACTTCATCCGCACCGAGCCGTTTGGCATCTTCAGACTTACCGGGTGACGTGGTAAAAAGCACAACGTACGCGCCAAAGGCATGAGCAAATTTTATCCCCATGTGACCCAGTCCACCCAAACCAACGATACCTACTTTATCGCCTTTACCCACCTTCCAATGCTTCAACGGAGAATAAGTGGTAATTCCTGCACATAACAATGGCGCTACAGCAGCCAGATCCAGCTTGTCTGAAACGTGAAGCACAAAATCCTGATTAACGACAATCTGTCTGGAGTAGCCACCGTAGTTAGTGCCACCGCTGTGTTTGTCCGGGCTGTTATACGTAAATTCAGCGTTATTACAATATTGCTCAAGATGATCGTTACAATCCGGACAAACGCCACAAGAATCAACCAGGCAACCTACGCCCACATGATCCCCGACTTTAAACTTGCTGACCTGACTACCGACTTGAGTCACCTTGCCAACAATTTCATGACCCGGCACCATGGGAAATGTCGCGTTACCCCATTCATTGCGTACTTGATGGATGTCAGAGTGACAAACCCCGCAGAAAAGAATCTCTATCTGGACATCGGTTGGTAAAGGGTCGCGGCGTTCAAAGCTGAAGGGTACCAGCGGTGAGATATTATTATGAGCAGCATAGCCAATAGTCTTTTGCATAAAAATCTCCTTCTAGTGATAAAAAATGAAATCGTATTTCTTAAATGTTATTCGGTAGAAATGGATTTGTTTTAATTTAACGTGATGTCGATACAAAGTAAATGGCAGGATACAATTAGTTTTCTTTTTCTTAAAAGTAATGCGTTAAATTAATCGGCATTAGCCTCTTTGATAAAGACAAAAACAATAAGTATACTAAAATAGCATGTCATGATATTGACGCATTAAAACGTTATGTTAAGTTAAGTGTGTTCTTGTTAATTCCTGGAAACTCAATAAATAACCCGTTTTAACATCCGACTGAATAACTCATGTTTTTTATTCCGAATTTTTTGGAAAATGGCTTTTTCGCTCACACATAACCAGGCCGGCGCGGCTTTAGCCAAACCCATTGCAGCTATTGCCTCCTTATACCAAAATTCTGAATAATGACTGCTACGGAGTGGTTGATGTCTTTGCAAGCAATACTGTCCAAAATGTTTATCTGGTTTGATAACAGCAACGTAAAAATAGCTGACAATGTGGGTGAGGCGATTGACTGGATGCGGGTCATTCCTTTTATACTGATGCATTTTGTTTGTTTGTTGGTGTTTGTGGTGGGCTTTAGTCCGGTTGCATTATGGGTTGCTTTGGCCTCTTATCTGCTGCGCATGTTTGCCATTACCGCTTTTTATCATCGCTATTTTTCCCATAAAGCTTTTAAAACCAGTCGCGTATGCCAGTTTCTGTTTGCGCTACTGGGTGCCACGGCAACCCAGCGAGGGCCACTCTGGTGGGCCTCACACCACCGTCGTCATCATCTTTATTCTGATACTGAAAAGGATATTCATAGCCCCAGAAAGGGTTTTTTATGGAGTCATATCGGCTGGTTTTTATGCTTAAAAAACTTTACCACACAGGAGCATTGTGTCCGCGACTTGATTAAATATCCCGAACTGGTTTTACTGGATCGTTTTGATAGTATTGTGCCGATACTTTATGCAATATCCATGTTGGTTTTGGGACAGTATCTGGAATCCGCATTTCCGGAATTACACACCAATGGCCCGCAAATGTTGGTTTGGGGTTATTTTGTGTCAACTATCGTGTTGATTCATTGCACGCTGTTTGTTAATTCGCTGGCGCATGTTTTAGGATCACGGCGTTATGAAACCGGAGATGACAGCCGCAACAACTTGTTTATTGCGTTGTTTGCGTTAGGGGAGGGGTGGCATAACAACCATCATCATTATCCGGTATCCGCCCGACAGGGATTTTTTTGGTGGGAAATTGACATCAGTTACTATCTGTTGCGCTTGCTGTCGCTGTTTGGCATTATCTGGGATTTACAGCCGGTTCCAGCCAATCGGTTACACTCAAAATTGGTTAAAAAGGGTCAGCAATAATGAACATAGCAATTGTCGGTAGCGGTATTTCAGGACTTTATGCGGCGCACTATTTAAGTAAACAGCATCAGGTCACGGTGTACGAAGCCAATGCTTATCCTGGCGGTCATACTGATACCCATGCGGTTGTTTTGGGCGATAAAAAATATGCCGTCGATACCGGATTTATTGTTTTCAACGAACATAACTATCATTATTTCTGTCGGTTTTTAAATGATTTAGGCGTTGCCTCGCAGTTGTCTGATATGAGTTTTAGTGTAAGCAATGCGCTTACCGGGCTTGAATACAATGCGACAACCCTGGATAAATTATTTTGTCAGCGGCGTAATCTGTTACGACCCCGTTTTTATCGCATGGTCAGGGATATATTGCGCTTCTATCGCGAAGCACCGGCGCTGTTAAACAGCACTGATGATGTGTTGACGCTGGGCGACTATTTACACCAACAACATTACAGCCAAATCTTTATCGACGATCATATTCTGCCGATGGCTTGTGCCTTATGGTCTGGCCCGCCGGAGGTGGTAAAAGATTTTCCGGTGCGTTATTTTGTTGCTTTTATGGCTAATCACCAAATGTTAAAAACGGATAATAGACCCGAATGGCGAACCGTATCGGGAGGTTCTTCAATGTATATTCAGGCATTTATGCAGTCATTTAAAGGCGACTTGCGACTGAATTGCTCGGTGCAGGCCGTAACCCGAAATAAAACCCACGTAACGGTAAAAACATCGGAAGGCGAACAACATTTTGACCATCTGATTATGGCTTGTCATAGTGATCAAGCCTTGCGCTTATTACAGGATGGCAGTGAACAAGAAACCGAAATTTTGGGTGCCATGACTTTTCAGGAAAATGATGTCGTGCTGCATACCGATGCCAGCGTAATGCCCAAGCATCCTAAAGCTTGGGCCAGCTGGAATGCGCTTAAGTTAAGTGAAACCCAGGCTCGTTGCACCGTGACTTATTACATGAATCTGCTGCAAAATCTGGATGCGCCAGAACCTTTACTGGTAACGCTTAATTGCACCGATCGCATTGATCCGGCAAAAATTTTACAACAAAGAAGCTATCATCATCCGGTTTATACCCCGGCCAGTTTGGCAGCACAACAGCGGCGCGATGAAATTAACGGGCAAAATAATACCTGGTATGTCGGTGCTTATTGGGGCTGGGGCTTTCATGAAGACGGTGCCAAAAGTGCGCAGGAATTGATTGATTTGCTTCATCAGCAAACATGACTACGCTAAACAGCCGATTATTTCAGGGTTGGGTTCGTCATCGTCGTTATCTGCCCAAAAAACATGCCTTTAACTATCCGGTTTTTATGAGTTGGCTGGATCTTGA
>JBAXUR010000163.1:0-6099 GCA_037129595.1 Methylococcaceae bacterium
TCGACTCAATGACCTTCTTGATTGAGAGAAACAAGCTGCAATAAAGGTTAATCAGGTTTAAAAAAGACTAAATAAAATTAATATTCACGTCACAGAATGTCGTTATGGTTTGTAAAAATACACCATGATTTTTCCATTCAGCATTTAACCATCGTTGGTAACAGTAACAGCATGAGAGTTATAAGTTGTTGCACGGGTTAAATGGTTAAGAATTTGCTTATCCTACTCTGGAGTTATTAATAATGAAAAAGGCTTTATTTCTGCTCATGGGTTCTCTTGTTTTTTTTAATTACGGCTGCACATCAGTCTTATCTGCAAAAGAACAAAATAATCGCGGCGTAGCCTTTGCTAATAATAAAAACTACCGGGAGGCTTTAAATTGTTATCAATTGTCAGCTAATCTGGGGAATAAATTTGCACAAAATAATCTTGGCTACCTTTATTACAAAGGGCAAGGTGTAGAGCAAGACTACCCAACGGCTATAAAATGGTTTCAGCTGTCTGCGGCACAAGGAAATGCAATGGCACAAACCAACCTTGGCATCGCTTATGCCAAAGGACTAGGTATTACCCAAAACTATAATGAAGCCGTTAACTGGTTTCGCTTAGCTGCTTTACAAGGTGATGCCCGTGGCCAATTTAACCTCGGTGTTTCTTATGCAAAAGGACAAGGCGTAACGCTTAATCGGACTGAATCGGATAAATGGTTTCAGCGAGCCGGCGACAATTACTATAGTCAAACTCAACCATCAGATAATTAAATTTTTGCTTTATGCCCGCGCTGAAAACATAATTAATCAGCATCAATTGAAATAATGACCTTAAATCCTGCAACCCTTTATGAGCCCATTAATGACAGCTACTATTGATTTAGTTCCCTCCATAAAATCACCAAAAGCCCTACCTAACCATCCAAGCAAGTTATTAACCCTACTATGGGCTCTTAGATTAAGTCAGTTTAATGATTACGATGCAGAAATTACCGATATCAAAACCGTCAATGCTGATTGGCTTAACCTTGTTGGCGACTATGTAGACTGGCCAGAAGATTTAGCGGCCACATTTTATGATGTTAACTTTATTAGTGAGACCCCCGCCCCTATTGGTACCCGTCAAAAAACCAAACCATCAAAAAAAACCAATATTAAATTTGATTCCTTTATCAATGCGTTAAACCATCAACCGGAGGAAATCAATTATTATCTACAAAATACAGCCGATAAATTAGAACAACACTGGTTAAAAATTCGCGATCAAGATTTCGTCTGGAACAATATTAGTCTGCTTGGCAACTTATTTGATTTAAATGATGCTGAACGTAAAATGTTACTTTTTACCATTTATTCTTCTGGTAATAGAGACTTGCGTGAAATACTCAGAGAAACCGAGTCCGTCTCCATTCGCAGAACCAATGAATTTTTTGCGATCATGCTTAATTGCACTCAGGAACAAATCCTTGATGCCATAAATCGTAAAAGCGCCTTGATATCAAACCGCATCCTTACCCATCTTCACTACAATTCAGAATGGTATAACTATCTTGCTTTATCAGACACTATCATCAGTGCATTAACGTATGCCAATAAAAATCTTGATGAATTAATGTCACATTTTATTGAAAAACCCACACCTGGACATTTGGAAGTGGCCGACATACCGCATTTGCAAGATTCACTACACATGCTTGCCAACGTTATGCGCAATGCATTACATAACCAAGAACACGGTATTAACATCCTGCTTTATGGCCCGCCTGGAACGGGTAAAACCGAATTTGCCAAATTACTGGCACAGCACATAAACTCCACCCTGTATGAAGTCAGCGCCAAAGACTGTGACGGTGAATCAGCCAGCGGACGAGAACGCTATCTTTCCTTGATTGTCGCTCAGAACTATTTAACGGGTAAAGCGAATACTTTATTATTATTCGATGAAGTTGAAGATGTCCTTGCCGGCAATCCTTCAGGCGATTCGACCGGTCGATTTGGCAGCAGTCGCATTCAGTCCAGCTTTAGTAAAGCATGGGTAAACCAACAACTGGAAAACAATCCGGTACCGACTCTATGGATTTGCAATGATCATGAGTTCATCGATCCCGCACATCTTAGACGCTTTATATTTCATGTTGAACTTAAAATACCACCCCGCTCTGTACGTCAAAAAATTACCGAGCGTTATTTTAAGCCGTTTAATTTATCGAAAACAACGATGGCGGCACTCAGCGAACAGTCACAACTCAGCCCTGCCCAGCTAGAGAATACCGCACGATTGTTAACGTTAAATAATAGTACTGACCCGCAAGAAACAGAAATGCTGTTAAAAAAAGCCTTGATAAACAGTATGTCGGTAGTGGGGAAAACCCTTCACTTCAACGCCAAGCAAAGCATAACGCCCTATAGCCTTGACTATCTCAATCTTGATAGCCAAGTTCCCATGGCACGTATACTTGAAGGCATGAAAAAAAGGCCTCAAGCAAACCTTTGTTTTTATGGTCCGCCGGGAACGGGTAAAACCCAACTGGCAGAGTATATAGCCGAGCAACTGGATAAACCGCTTATTATCAAACGTGCATCCGATCTGATTAGCCCCTGGTTAGGCCAGTCTGAACAGAACATTGCCGCCATGTTTAAAGAAGCGCAAAGTGAAAAAGCCCTGTTATTTCTGGATGAAGCAGATAGTTTTCTTCATTCTCGCCAAGGCATGACAAAAAGCTGGGAAGTCAGTCAAGTCAACGAATTACTCCAACAAATGGAGTCCTTTAACGGTATTTTTATCTGCGCAACCAATTTATTTGATCAACTTGATGAAGCGGCTTTACGACGTTTTGTTTTTAAAATCCGTTTTGATTTTCTACAACCCAAACAACGAATCAACTTGTTTGCCGAGAGCGCAAGAACTGACATTACGACAGTCAGCCATGAACATCAACAACGACTGCTGAAACTGGAACAACTGACACCGGGTGATTTTGCAACTGTTTTACGCCAAGCAGATACCTTGGGTGAAACGTTTACAGCTCATGAGTTACTGAGGCAACTTGAAAAAGAATGTCTTATAAAAAAAGGTAATAAATCCCAAAATAACATTGGTTTTATCTAAGATCTCACAGCTTGAGTATCTATATATTCCCAGATAAATAATTCCTATGTCGACAGATAACATCCCTTGAAGGGATGTTATCTGTATGAACTTACAGCGACATTAATCGGAACCCACTGGCGAAAAATCATGTCACCTAAATTAATTTTTTAGTTTCTGATAGCGCCCGGTAATAAATAATCATCATAAGAACCTCGCGATACCCACGATCAATCTTTAGATTAATCCCTTAAAGTGATCATAATCAATCGAAAAAAACAACAACCATTTTCATCAACCATGGCGACATAATTTGTCGTTACAATCCTTATAATGAGGCTATCAATTCACCCACATCAAGGATTTTCATGTCATCACCCCTACAAAAACTGGCTAACAATAACGCAGGCAATGATTACGTTATCGGTGATTTACACGGTTGCATCGATCTGCTTGAACGATTATTGATCGAAGTAAACTTTAACAAAAACACCGACCGCTTATTCTCGGTGGGTGACTTGATTGATCGCGGCCCTGCCCCTTTGGCTTGCCTCCATTTATTGGCTGAACCCTGGTTTTATGCGGTACAAGGTAATCACGAAAACATGATGCTGGAGTTTTTCCAGGAAAATTTAATGGCAGGTCAACTGCCTGACTTGGACTATCTTGAAGATTCGGATTTTTTTTACAATGGTGGCGAGTGGATCAAAGACTATTTTCAAGCTGAACAGCAATGCATGACAGCCGAGTTCAATCAGTGCCTGACTTTGGCTAAAGACCTGCCCATGATTTATATCGTGGGCGAAGGCAAACAACGTTTTCATGTTATCCATGCCGAACTCACCCGACCCAAATGGAAACCGGCATCACCACTGGTCTGGCTTGATCATGACATAGACCAATGGCTTATCGATGAAGCACTGACAACAGATATTGAAACCCGTCTTTTGTGGAGTCAAACACTGATGTCAATAGAAGACGATAAACAGTTCAATCGCAAGCAACAAATCGGCTTATCAACCACTTTTTGCGGACACACGTTTGCCAGAAAACCCAGACAGGTGTTGTCACACATTTGTATCGATACGGGTGCCTATTTATCCATCAATTGTGACAATCTTTATGGACTGACGCTGTTTGACATTCAAAATTCACAATACCTCTTAACCTCCTATCAAAATAAAGAGGTTATCAGACATGATTTTCCGATAAGCCTATCGGTTTAATACGGCAGCTGACCTTACATTTTATTAACCGAGCTTTTACTTATGAACATAAAACCATTCCTTCCTATTGCACAAACCGCAGAATGCAAACAATTTGCTTTTTTTGGTATGGCCTATGAGTTAACCAAAGCGAAGCGTATGTTTTCTTATGGTACTCCGGCTGATAGGAGAGACAGAGACCGTGGCATTAGCATCTGTATTACTCACGCAGGCGGACATGACTATCTTGAGCTTTGTATTTTATCTATGGGCTACACCCCGATAACTGAATGCGGACCGGTGCGTGCGGTTATATTCCCTACTGTTGCTGCCAAAGACGCTTTTAAAAAAGAATTTTCTGCGTTTTATGAGTCAACATTAACCTATCTTCCCAGCATGAAAGGAATAGCACCCGATGACTTTTATCGCTTTGTCTACTATCCCCGTGTTATTGAGACTATCAATGGCGTTAGTTCTCATGCCGTGGTACTTTCCATTAACCTTGTTTTTCAGGTTGAGTCGGAAGAATCGATTAATGAAGAATCATCAACTGGAGAACCTGGCAATCCTCTAAATCCAAAACCGAGAACCATTGAAGAACCGGCCAGAACCCTGTGGATAGAACACATAAAACAAGTCTCTGAATTTATCTGGGAAGATTCAAAGCAATTCGATGACATCGATAACTGGCAACGAATGCAAATCACCTTCCGCAGCAGAAGATCACGAGATCGCTATGTACGTTATGTGAATTCTTTAGATGCAGCCTTCGATCAATTCAGTATTGACAAGTTCGAGAATCCTATAGACCCCGTCTTTGGATTGCTGCTAAATCGATGGTATTACAGTCCAGGTTTCCCTGGCAATAATTTCCCCCTGCGAAAACCCTTCGGCCCCTTGGGGCTGAGTGAAAAAAATCCAATTCAGATGCGTAGCATTCCGGATTCAAATCAATACCTGTCAAGATTAATAACCCACAAAGGAATACCGGTCACGTGGAAACGCGTTGGCTCAACCACTGCACTTGAATTTACTGATAAAGTGATAGACATTTATAGCATCAGCAACGATGCTCAAGAAATTGCCATCCTCTACATCTGCCCCTATCACGACATAAACACCGACCAAGCCCCGACCGGCTTCCTGTTGGTAAAATAATGAAAGTATTTTATAGCCCCAAAATGCTTGCTGATAGTAAATCATTTTCGCCCAGTGCTTCTAAACCAGAATGGGTTGTTAAGTCATGGCTTGCCAAAGGCTTCACTATTGACCTGATAGAACCCGTCCCTGTAACGCTTACGCAGTTATATCGCGCCCATAACCGGGCTTACGTGGATGGCATCTTAGCCTGCCGAATCGCTAATGGTTTTGGCAATCACTCCAAAGCAGTTGCCCAATCGCTCATTTATACCAGTGGCGCAATGCTGGCTGCGGCCAAAGAGGCGATATTAACGGGCAATGTTGCTTGTGCGCCTGTTGCGGGTTTTCATCATGCCTGTTGGAATAAAGCCGAAGACTACTGCACGTTCAATGGCTTAATGGTCACTGCTCTTGATTTGCTTGATACGGGTACCGCCAAAAGGGTTGGCATTCTGGATTGCGATAATCACTATGGAAACGGGACAGATGATATCATCGATAACGTCTGTGATGATGACCAGGTTATCCATTTTACAACCGGCAAGCAGCGCCATCAGGCAGATTCATTCCTGGCAACACTCGCCGACAGGATCAGGAATCTATACTCGACTTGCGACATTCTGCTCTACCAAGCCGGTGCCGATCCACACATAGACGATCCCTTGGGCGGCTGGAT
>JBAXUR010000164.1:0-6085 GCA_037129595.1 Methylococcaceae bacterium
AGATCCTTATCATCCCAAGCTTTTTGCAGGGTGGTAAAGGCTATTTTAGCGCCCGATAAAAAGGCCTGTTGGTTAAAGCCGGCTGGAATTGCGATAGGATTGTTGAGGTCAGCAGATGGTTGAAAATCCGAATCCGCTGACGGTTTTTTATCTTTATTGAATAACAGATCCGTATTAAATCCCGCCGGAGTACTGTGAGTCGGTTGCGCTTCGGACTCATTATTTGCGGTGCGGTTGTAAACAGGTCGTTGTGTGGCGCGTGCTTTGGCGACAAATAATTTATACAGTAAAAAAGCCACTCCGCCTAACACCAGAATATCCATCAGGTTAAAGTTTTCAAAAGCGCCGCCAAAGAACAGCGAACCTAATAAGCCCCCTAATGCCAAACCACCCAGCATGCCCATTAAGCCGCCACGATTGGCCATGCCTTGTCTGGCGGTCTGGTTTTGAGCGGTCGCTTGTTGTTGGCTGGCAGAACGACTGGGCGGTATTGCCGAGCGTTTATAGGGAGCGCTATAAGATGAGCGTCCGCCAAAAGAACCGCCGCCGCCGAAACGTTTGGCATCCGCATCTGACATGCCGCCCAAGCTTAACGAGATAGCGATTAAACAGAAAGCAACAATACTGATATATTTATTCATACAATCACCGGGTTAAATTAACGTGTAAGTTTATGCAGACTAGCCATTTTATGCACCTTTCGGGGCTATGAAAATCTGCTTTAGGCAAGTTTTTCAGGTTCAATTAATATTTGAGCTTATAATCAACCCTTAACTTTAGTCATCAGGTTGTTAATTGTTTCTTATTAATATAGCATTGTTCGCATGTTTTCAACACTTCACAAATATCTAGTTGTTTTTCTGACGCTGTTGCAATTCATTGCGCCGTTGGTACATGCCCATGCGGGTGGATCGGGTTCAATGCCAGGTTTGCATGTTCCAGGTCTTGAGCACTTTAGCGCAGAGCATAACACGCCACCCGTCCAACTGAAGATGTTGTCATACAACAACGCAGTGGAGGGTATGATTGTCGCTGTTGATAGTGGTGTTAAGCAAAGCCAAATCAATCAAGCTAGCGGTTCAGTCCCTCATTATTATCTACCCCAACAGGCGTTTTTTTTTAATAATGCAGACTCACGGTTTGATGCCAATTTTTCACCACAGTCTCAGCAATTGGTTTACTGTTTATTAATTCCGTCACCCCCGCCGAGAGCTCCGCCTGCGCACTAAATTTTTCTTCGTTATTCAGGGACGCGATTACACTCGTCTTTTTAATCAGATCTCTATCCATAACGCGGTGTTAACCGCATTGAGCTTATCTTATGTTTTCTTTGAACCTTTCCGGAAAACGTGTGCCCAGGCTCCGGCCGGGTC
This sequence comes from Methylococcaceae bacterium, assembly GCA_037129595.1. Lineage (GTDB taxonomy): Bacteria > Pseudomonadota > Gammaproteobacteria > Methylococcales > Methylomonadaceae > Methylobacter_C. The sequence continues at coordinate 1,374 of JBAXUR010000164.1, forward strand.
ATGTTCTCTTTTCTTTGGCAAGTATTCTGCTTGTTTCAAATCCGGCTTATTCCCAGGATACGACCTGGGAACGCGATACTTCAATACAGACTGTTGATCATCTTGATCCTATTATCATTGATGCCTCGCTGACGCTGCCCAAGCTGGTTGATTTAACCATGCAAAAATATCCGGATACCGCTTGGCTTACGGCTTTGGAAGAAGAAGCCGCAGCCATTTCGGAGCGCAGTAAAAGTTGGACCGCCGGTTCCTCACAAGCCATTGTCGGTTATCAGTCAATATCCACGTTCAAACTGAATTATGCAACCGGTAATGTGCAGGTGCCTCTCTGGAATATAGGCCAGCGTGACGCGGAGCATAATCTGGCCAATCAGGCCGAAACCAGTGCAGAGTCACAAGCCGTGGGTGTTAAATTACGGGTTGCCGGTTTGGTCAGGATCGCTTTGTGGAATATGTCGTTGGCAAAAATTCGTTATGAGCAAGCGCAAGCGGAGTTGGGTATTTATGAGAAATTATTGGAGACTATTAAGCGTCGCGTTGAATTAGGGGATTTACCTCGCGCGGATGAATTATTGGCGCAAACCGAGTTATTGCAAAAACGTTCCGTATTTACCATGGCCGAAGCGGAATTAATGCATGTACGCAAACGTTATAGCTCTATTACCCAAATGAATAAAGTGCCAAGTATTTATGAAGAAAATCTGGTGGCCTTAAAAGAAATCGAGAAAAATCATCCCGTTTTGGTCGCTATTAATAGCCAGATTGAGAGTAAGCAAGCCCAGATTAATGCCATTAAATCAATAGGCTCAGGTCAAAGCAATGTTATCGCCGGTATCTTAAGCGATGAGGGCTATGATCCGCGCAGTAACCATGCTGAATTTTTTAATGTCGGCGTTAGCATACCTTTTGGCGGTAGCGCACACATACAGCCACACATTGCGGCAGTCAATGTTGAATTAAACCGATTAATCGCCGAGCGTGAACAGCTTTACCGCGATTTGGAATTGGCGCATCACGAAGCCGAGCATAATCTGGAAGTTAATCGAGTCGAATTGGGCACGGCCAATGAACAGAAAAAAGTGTCAGAAGAATTGTTAACGATGACGCAACTGGCTTTTTCTGTGGGTGAAATCCATTTGCTGGATTTGTTAAAAATCCAGTCCCGAACCCAACAAGCCATTCTCTATGCCAAGGAACGTACTGTCATGTTACAGCGAGACAAGGCACTTTATAATCAGGCAGTAGGAGTTATGCCATGAAGTTGTATCAATTTTTACTGTTATTAAGTTTTACAGGGGCGGCGCTGTTTTGCCCACAGGTATTCGCTGAAAATACGATTAAGCTATCGCAGGATAATGTAAACAATTTAGGCATCACTCTGGGTAAACTGGAGTCTGTCAAACAAATCCCGGTATTAACGGCACCTGCCAAAGTGGTGGTTCCCCCGACCAACGAGTATGTGGTCAGTGCGTCCCAAGCCGGAGTCATCACTACCTTAAAGGCGGCGGTCGGCGATAATATTAAAAAAGGTGAGGTGTTGGTTCAGCTAAATAGTCCTGATTTGCTGTCCATGCAGCGCCTGTATCTTAAATCGCTGAGTGATATGCAATTAGGGTCGCTGGCTTATGAGCGCGATAAAAAACTCTTGGGTGACGGTGTTATTGCCGAAAGACGCTGGCAGGAAACCCGTAGCCAATACAATGCCTTTGTTTACGATGTGAATGAGCGCAAGCAACTTTTAAATATCGCAGGAATGACTCTCCCCGAAATTGAAAGCTTGGGACAAACCCACCAGTTAAGCAGCCAGCTCAATGTACATTCCCCTATTTCAGGTGTGGTGATGGAGCGGATAGCGATAGCAGGTGCGCGTGTCGACATGTTGGCGCCGTTATATCGCATTGCCAATCTGAGCGAACTTTGGTTGGAGATTAATATTCCCCAAGAGCGCATCGGTAGTATTAAAGTGGGGGATCAGGTTCTGATTGATAATAGCCTCATCAGCGCAAAAATAACGTTATTGGGGCAAAGTGTTAATCCGGAAAATCAAACGCTATTGGCGCGGGCAGTTATCGTTACCCAACAGGCGTTTGGAAGCCAGCAATCTGTGGTACGTCCGGGGCAAACCATTAATACCCAGATTGTTCAAATGACTAAAAGTGTGGCCTTTAAAGTGGCCAATACAGCCATTGCCCAAAATGAAGGCCACTATTTTATTTTTATCCGTAATCCGGATGGTTTTAAAGTCAGCCCCGTTAACGTCATAGGCAAGCAGGGTAATGAATCCATTATTAGCGGAGATTTTACCGGCGATGAGACTATTGCCAGCAAAGGCGCTGTGGCATTAAAAGCTAACTGGTTGGGCTTGGGGAGCGCTGAATAATGGCTAGCTTGATTCGCTTTGCGTTAAGCCAGCGCTTATTGATGATGATAGTGGTATTGCTGTTATCCGGTGGCGGCTACTATGCTTTTAAAAATATTCCTATTGATGCCTTTCCCGAAGTGTCACCCACTCAGGTAAAGATTATTGTCAAAGCCCCTGGCATGACACCCGAAGAGGTTGAAGCCAGAATAACCGCACCCATAGAGGTTGAGTTGCTGGGTATTCCGCACCAAACCATGTTGCGTTCTATTGCCAAATACGCCTTAACGGATATTACGGTTGATTTTGCAGAAGGCACGGATATTTTCTGGGCGCGGCAGCAGATTGCCGAACGCTTAAATACGATGTGGGGCAACTTGCCCGCAGGCGTTCAAGGCGGCATTGCGCCGATGACAACGCCTTTAGGCGAAATGTTTATGTTTACCATTGAGGGCGGTGATTTAAGTTTAATGGAACGCCGTGATTTACTGGATTGGGTTATTCGTCCTGCCTTGCGAACGGTGTCAGGGGTTGCCGATGTTAATTCCTTGGGGGGGGCAGTCAGAAGCTTTGAGGTCATTCCCGATAATACCCGGCTATCTGCTCGAGGCATTAATATCGATAAGCTGATGCAAGCGTTAAAAAACAACAACCGTAATGACGGGGCAGGGCGTATGACCGACGGTGAGGAAGCCTTGATTGTGCGGGCTGAAGGCCGAATCAAAACCCTGGATGATGTCAGTACCATCGTCGTGGATAATAAAAACGGCACACCAATTACCGTCAGTGATATCGCCGAAGTTAAAATCGGTGCGCTGACGCGCTATGGCGCAGTGAGTAAAAACGGCAAAGGCGAAGCGGTTACCGGATTGGTGCTTAGTTTACGCGGCGCTAATGCCCGCCAAACGATTGTCGGAATCGAGCAAAAACTGGCTCAAATTAGCCAAGGGTTTCCTAAAGGCGTTGAAGCCAAAGTCTTTTACAATCGTGGTGACTTGGTTGACAAGGCAGTGGAGACCGTTTTACACGCTTTGCTGGAAGCGATAGCCTTGGTGGTGGTTTTACTGCTTTTATTTCTGGGTAATTTACGGGCTGCCTTGGTTGTTGCCTTGGCCTTGCCGCTGGCGGCTTTATTTACTTTTATATTGATGAACTACATGGGAATGTCAGCAAATCTGATGAGTTTGGGTGGTTTGGCAATTGCTATCGGTATGTTGGTGGATGCAGCGGTGGTGGTGGTTGAAAATCTTATCACCCATCTCGCTCATGTTGAAAAAGCCCAGCGCTTACCGCGTTTGCATGTCATTTACCGGGCAACACGCGAAGTGGCAGGGCCTGTTACGTCAGGCATTTTAATTATTATTATCGTCTTTTTACCGTTACTGACCCTGCAAGGACTGGAAGGCAAGTTATTTACGCCGGTCGCCTTAACCATCGTTTTTGCGCTTAGTGGTTCGCTGATATTATCACTGACCGTCATTCCGGTTATCGCGTCTTACTTGTTAAAAGAAGTGTCCCACGAAGAGCCTTGGTTACCCCGGCAATTACAACGGCTTTATCAGCCGGCTTTATTGTGGTGTTTGGGAAACAGTAAAAAAGTATTTATCGGTGCCGGCGCTTTATTAGCGGTGACGGTGGTGGTATTTACCCAGATAGGCAGCACCTTTATGCCGACGATGGATGAGGGCGATATTATCCTGCAACTGGAAAAATTACCCTCCATCACACTGGAGCAATCAGTGGGATTGGACGGTAAGGTTCAAAAAAATCTGCTTAAAAATATTCCCGAAATAGCCACCATTGTTTCCAGAGTAGGCGCTGATGAACTGGGTCTTGACCCGATGGGCTTAAATGAAACCGATACGTTTTTGGTACTTAAACCTAAAGACCAATGGCGTATGGCTAGCAAAGACGCCTTGATTGAAGAGATTCGTAAGGTCATGGCGCAAACCCCCGGCGTTGCTTTTGGTTTTACCCAGCCGATTGAAATGCGGGTTTCAGAAATGCTGACGGGTACGCGTGGCGATGTGGCGGTTAAGTTATTCGGGTCTGATTTGGCTGTCTTAAATGAAAAAGCCACTGAAATAGCTGAAATATTAAAACATATCACCGGCTCCAGTGACGTGTTTTCCAAACAAAATAACGGCATGCAATTTTTACAACTCACCATTGATAAACTGGCCGCAGGGCGTTTGGGTCTGGATAGTGACAGTATTGAAACCTTGCTGCGTGCTCAGATTGAAGGTTTAAATCTGGGTATTGTTCAGGAAGGTATTAAACGGACACCTCTCATTTTGCGTGGCAGCAGTAACACCGCCAATTTTGATAATCTGCAAATCACCCTGCCAACGGG
>JBAXUR010000165.1:0-6037 GCA_037129595.1 Methylococcaceae bacterium
ATATACCCGTGTTCGCATTGCCCAAGACAGTTAAGCCCACCATGGGCAACAAATTGGCGGGGAAAAATAATATGAATCCGGCAATAGACAAGGCAAAAGTGCGTTCAATACTTTGTTTACGGGAACGGGACAGCAACAAGCCACAGCGCGGGCAATGAGCTTTTTCACCGATTTTTAGCTGAGCCGTCCTAAGTAATAAATCACACTCAGGACAGGCATCGTAGTTTGTGCTATTCATGTCTTTAGTGAAAAGATGCGACAAATCGCACTTCAATAGAGGTTTGAAAAAATGCCATAGTATGACAAATCATAATAAAAGACTAGAAGTCGCTACTTCCCGATTAAATAAAGGGCTTTATAAAGCGGGGTGCTCGAAACCTTAATGGTTCCCTCCAGTGGGTTATTTAATTCCAGGATAAGATAAATGAAACCCGACACCGATAGGGCACAAATGAATAATACTGATTTCGCTGTCATAGCTCTAGCACTCAGTTATTTTTGATACGACGGGTAAAATTATCTTTAAACTCCCTTAATTATTTATGAAATACCCGTCAAAATAAGATTGACTGATTACTAGCATAACCTACTAGGCTAAAAAGGATTTAAACTAAACGCTGTTGGTGCGCTAATTACTTCCCCAGGTTTGCGATTGGCGATTTCAACAAACTCTTTTGCCCATTGGTCAATGACTTGTTTGGCCGGGCCATACCAAGTCAATCGGGTTAAATCCAGTGGATCAACATCTTGTACATTACGATCTGCAAAGGTTGCAACAATTTCATTAGTGCCTAAATCACGTATTCGCCCTTCAAAAGCTACCGCTCGTTGATTGATCAAACCCGCAGCGGTGCCTCCACCCACTACCAACCATCCAGCCGCGTTCAACATTGGCATTGAGGGATCAATTTCAATTAACGCCAACTCCAGTTGCAAAACGCTTTGCGTTTGTTGGGTCGGATAATCAAGAATTATAAAGTGTTGATCATCATCATTTTTAAAATCGGAGACCACTTGGTTTTGAAAATAGAAGGCTACGTCTTGTATGTCTTTTTTTACATTTGTCACATAATTAACCGAACTTAATTTATGTATCCAGTCCATTTTTAACATGTATTGGGTATTGACGGGGGCGACCACAAGATACTGATACGCTTTAAAGTCGACACCTGGTTTAATCCAGGCTCTTTGGAAAGGCAAGTAAGCAACTTTCTTTTCCCGTTGCGCGTCTGGCGTAAAAGCCGTGTCGGGAGCAGGTGCTATAACGGCAGCTTTTGCATCATTGCTGGCGCTGTTAATGCTGGAGCAACCTATCAGGGTTATATTTAGCACACAGCCAAACAGAGCGCCAATTGTTTTAGAGCTTAAAAAATACTTTGGTATCTTCATTAAATTTTCCTATCGTAACGATTGATTTAAAGCCCATTAACAAACATCAAGAGTCATTAATTCGCTGTTCAAACCGGGTAAATTACCTAAAGTCGCGCTGGAGCAGAAAGTGTATTAACCTGATATTTACCAATACCCCGTCAATCCGACGAAAGGCCCGTTCAAGGTTACATCGGCTCCCACGACACCCTTGTCCACGTTCACCCGCAGCACCTTATAACCTGCCTCCACTGACGAAGGCACGCCAAAGAAACGGGTGCGGTAGCCGACCATCCCGAGTGCGCCGCCTGTGAAGCTCACATTACTCACGCCGAAGCCACCGACGTTGCCGTCCACCAAAGCAAACCAATGCGGGGAGAACTCTACCATGACCTTGCCACCCACTATCGGAGCGGTAAAGGATTTGCTGCCAGAAACGCTGATGCCGCGAATGAGGTCGAGTTGATTACCCAGCCAAATGGAGCGCCCGCCGGCATAGATTTCGAGGAGGTTGGAATTCGATTTATTGCTCCAGTTACCTACGCGCTCAGAGGCTGAAGGACCAAACACACGGTACATTACCCCGTAATCCATGATACCCATCTCCATCGACAAGCCCGAACTGACCCGATCGAAACGAGGCTTAAAATTCATACTCATGTAATTGCCGTCCAAGAAGAACCCCAACTTCTCGTAATGCGCCTCTAAATGCCCATTGAAAGCCATAGGAAAATTACGCAGTTTCCCGGCGATATCGATGAAACTGGCATCTACCGACTTGCTGTAGGGACCAACGGAGAAGTCGCCGCTCACGCCTGGCAACCAAGTGTAGAGCGAGAGATTGAACGACCAAGGATTTTGGATGGGGACAGGATCGCTTTTCGCAGTTCCTGCGCCGTGAACGCCATAGGCTGTCGCCAAGGCGACCACAAATGCCAAGGCTTTGAAAGTCGGTAATAAGTCGGCTTTTATGATCATGCAAGGTCTCCTTAATTTTTTGGGACGGGGTTGCAACCCCGTCCCGCATAGTTACTGGTTACGTGACATTCACAAATTTAAAGCATTCGGAAACGCTAACGCGCACCCAGTCTACGGCAACCTTAAAGAATACCCCCCCCCCTGACTTAAGGTGCCGCTGTACCTGAAGTCCAGGCGGATAATTTTTCTGTCAATAGCTCAGCCCAATGGTTGATAGCATTTTCTGCATCACCCCACTTCCACTGAAAACCGGTCGTAAACGAACCGCCGCCGATCCGTTTATCTACCGCCAATCCAAGCACCTGCCCCGATACCGAATCGGTTATTTTTATCTCGCCCTGTGCTGCACCAACGAACGGCATGGAACCTGTTGCCAGATACTTAAGGTTAGACAGCATGTGAGCCTGTGGAACGATCATCGAAATGCTGCGTAGTCCTGGCGTGGCGGATTCAGCATCGGTCAAGGCCGCATCAATCTTCAAGACGCCCGGCCCCGCTTGGTCGACGATCTGAAATTTCTGTCCGAGCTGCTCTTTAAATTGTTGCGAGGTATAGTTGACCAGCATCTGCTGGTCAGCAGCGGACAGCTTTGAGGAATCGCTGCCCCAATAAGTTACAGGAGCAAGCAGGATTTTGTTGTATTGGCTCCATTTAGCGGCCGGATTAATGTAACGCAGTCCCGCCTGTTCCTTACCTCCAACGGTGAGCAGAGAACAGTCATTACCAATGAACGCACAATTAACGCCGGACTGCTTAATGTCAACTTTTTGTGTCGTTGTACAGGCACTTAATATCAACAAACACAAAGCCACCAACGGCAAACCAGCCCCGGCTTTTGTTTGGTATTCTGAATGATTCAATTTAATGTTCATGATTTATCTCCAAATGTTTAAGTAAGTGGTTATTTAAAAATTAACTTCTCATGCATTACAGAATTTAGACCTGTCAGATTTTGAGAGCCTGACAGGTCTGGTGAAAAACAGCTTAAACAACAGCGAATCGGCTTACCGGTTTTATAGAAAACCGCCGCTTGCTGATTTTAAAACAAGCGGGCAGCCCTTGTAAGCCAACCGCCTGATCTACAGAGCAACTACTGCCCAGCGTGTTGCTTCATGGCTTCTTCGATCTTCGCTTTCACAGCTTCTAGGTTGAAGCTTGCACCCTTCTGCATCGGTGGATACTCAAGCGCTGTCATGGCCAGTTTGCCCACTTGCTGCTGGACAAACACGAAGCGCCAGAACTCATACTGAAACCATTGAAAGTAATTCTCTGATCCGTTTAGTGTTCCGTTTTCAGGGAAGTCCAAGCGCTCGAAAGGATCCAGACGCAGGTTTGTCAGAACAGGCGCGTCAACATGCACCTTGCTGCCGACCCAGCCGCCGGGTTGGTCAATAAAACGATACTTGTAGTCGTCGATACGCACCGCACCCAAGGTGCTTTCCCCGAAATAGAAAATTTCGTGGCGATTCGACGACCCTTTGCCGGTAATCAAATCCAACTGGTTGTAGCCGTCCAGATGCACCTTGTACTTGGTATCGCCGATTTTCTTGCCCTTCAACAGCTCATCCCCAATAGTCGGGTCACCCGCAGCGGCCACAAGAGTCGGGAACCAATCAAGTCCGGAGAAAATACCGTTCTCAACTTTGCCCGAAGGCACCTTGCCCGGCCAGCGAACGATTGCCGGTACACGGAAACCACCTTCAAAAATAGTACCTTTTTGTCCCCTGAACGGCGTGTTGCCTCCATCAGGCCAAGTGAATGTCTCGGTACCGTTGTCGGTAGTGAAGACGACGATGGTATTTTCATCCTCGCCCATGTCCTTAAGCTTTTGCATCAGTAACCCGATATCGTCATCAAGTTGCGCCATGCCCGCTTCATGGATTGACCAGCCGTTTTGAGCGGTCCGCAACGCCTCGTACTTGTCTGAAAGATGGGTAACGATATGCATGCGGGTCGGGTTAAGCCAGAGGAAGAACGGCTTGCCGTCCGCCTTGGCCTTTTCGATAAACTTAAAAGAAAGATCGCGTATCTCGTCGTCAACGGTCTTCATGCGTTCCGGATAGAGCGTTCCGGCATCTTCAATTTTTTGCTTGCCAATTTTGCCCCAGCGCGGCATCACCGTCGCGTCATCTTTGTCAGTCGCCCAACTATGTACCATGTTACGCGGGCCGACTACGTTCAACAATTCCTGTGGATAGTTGGGATGAGACGGATCTTCCATCGCATCCAGGTGATACAAATACCCGAAGAATTCGTCAAAGCCATGAACCGTTGGCAGGAACTCATTCAAATCACCCAAATGGTTCTTGCCGAACTGACCCGTAGCATAGCCCATGGACTTGAGAGTTGTGGCAATAGTCACCGCCTGTGCGGGAATGCCGACAGGAGAACCCGCCTGACCAACCGTCGTCATGCCGGTGCGTATCGGCAGTTCGCCGGTAACGAAGGCTGCACGACCGGCCGTACAACTCGCTTCTGCGTAGTAGTCGGTGAAACGCATCCCCTCAGTGGCCAGCTTGTCAAGGTTGGGCGTACGACCCACCATCATACCCTGATGATAGGCACCGATGTTAAACCAGCCGATGTCATCGCCCATAATCACAACGATATTTGGTTTTTTGGCCACTGCCAACTCCTCCGCTTGTGCGGTCGAAACAAACAGACAAGCAGCCAGGGCGGTAAGCGCTAGTGCCGTCGGTTGAAACAGGCGTTGCCGCCAGTGTATTGGAATCATAATGTTGCTCCTGTTAACGTTGTCGGAAAACTGATTTCTTGCGTTAATGGAAAATGTCTCAAATAACTGTAAAAATAATAAAGCTTATAGTGTTGGACTTTAGGCCTAAATCGTTTAAATAAATGCGAAAAGTTTAGGTGAATCTTAATTGACTATTTACTTCTGTCAGACAAAAGCACCCGATCAATGGAGAGAGTAATTCGGATTCCAAATTTAAAACAGGACAATTTTGCAAATAATACCTACTTATATATCAAGGATTATTGTCTGTCTGGTTTACGTTAATAGCCCATATTCCGAACTAGAATTCATCAATCTAACTAATCCCGCTGAAGCGTTTAAAGAATACGCTTGAAATAACTTGAACATCTTGTAATGAAAAACTTATTCGCCTTTACCGGAAAAATTACCCATTACCCCTAAGCACCAAACAATATTTTATTGTGATAATTTTTTTTGTGCGTCTTGAGAATAATAGAAATTAATTATTTGTACAATACGTAGAAATACCTATAATTTAAAAGTCTTAATCCTGCCATCGTCGACAGGAAAACCAATGGCTAACACTACAAGTAAGCGATTGATAATAATAGCAATTAAAGATTCTTAGTTACTGGACTTTAGTCCAATTTCATTAAAAAAACGAAACGGATTATGCTGTTAAGGTAACTCGCAATAAATATCCTCCCGCCCCAAGGCTGTTAAGTTAAGGAGTGCGCATGAAATAACTTAGTAGGGTGGGTAGCCGGATTAACTATCGGAAACAGAACCCTAAAAATCATGGGAATAATTTTTAGGGCAAGCAATAAACTGATCATTCCACACCTTCTAATTCTCCGATTAACTGCTCTATTTCTTTATTGCCCGGCAACGCTTCGGCCGCTTTTCGTGCATAAACAAGCGCCGCCTTGTTATCGCCTGCCTCGCGCTGCATCGAAATCAAGGCGCTGAGTATCT
>JBAXUR010000166.1:0-6036 GCA_037129595.1 Methylococcaceae bacterium
TCAATAAGGCATTCCAAGGTACTTTGGCGATAATCCTGGAGTAGGGCTTTAAGTTTCTCATCCATAGGCACGGGGCGATCAAGAATAGGGATTACGATTTGTCCGGAAGTTAAGCCCATGTTGTTTTCAGCTTCTTCAATAAGTGATGCGTGTTTGGTTAATGCTTCAATGGGCTTTTCTAAACGTCCGGCAAGATTTGCAGTTCTGGCGCCTAAAAGTAAAGATGAACAGGTCAGGCTGGATTGGTCTGATAATTCTGCAATAGACTTGGCGTAACCGGTAGCAGTGATAAAATCAGGTTGCTTCCAGAGTAGTTCACGGTTGCTTAAAGGGCCATTGAGTAATTGTTTAAGATTTACCTCTGTAAGGTTCTTTACTTTATCACTTGAATCACAAGACTGCCTTATAACACTAAGCGCCTTACGATAAAGTAACTCAGCAGATTCGTATTTACATTGACTAAAATACAAATTGGCTAAATTGTGAAGACTTTTAACAGTATCAGGATGTCCAGATTTAAATACCGCTATTGCTTGTTGATAAAGGGATTCTGCTTCAACTAAGTCACCTAAATCATGCCTAATTAAAGCTAGGTTGTAATAAATGCCAGAAATTTTTGTTTGTTCATCCTCTAAACTTTCCTCATAAGCTACTAATGCTCTATGATAAAGAGAGCTTGCTTCAACATCATTTCCTTGCTCATTTAACAGTCTCGCCAATTTGTAAACTGCAGCTATAGTGTCAGGATGCTCAGCTCCAAGGACACGCTCATAAATTAATAATAATCTACGATACAAGGGCTCTGCTTCATTATAATTTCCGCGATCATGAAGTAACATACCAAGCTGCTTAATACTTTGTAAAAATGTTGAATGGTTATCCCCAAAAATAGCTTCTTGAATTGTCATTGCGCGACGATATAAGCTTTCAGATTCGATACTTTTACCTTGAGAGTTTAACAAACTCGCCAAATTATGAAGACTTAATGCCGTATCTGGATGTTCAGAACCTAGTATGTTTTCACGTATGTTTAGTGCTCTACGATAAATTAACTCAGCTTCAAGAGATTTTTCTGGGTAATTTTTTAGTAGATTAGCTAAATTGCTTAGAACTCTTGCTGTTTCTGGATGTTGTTGTCCAAATGTCTCCTCCAAGGAAACTAATGCACTACGGTAAAGTTGTTCTGCTTCAACGTAATTACCTTGTTCAACTAAAACTATTGCTAGATTATATTGACTCATAATGGTGTCTGGATGCTTGAAACCTAACAAAGCTTTTCTGTTTAATAAAACCCTGCGGTGGAGTAATTCAGCTTCAACATAATTACCTTGATGACTCAGTAGATTCGCCAAACCATTAACTGCAGAGCCATCATTGCCTAATTTGATTGCTCTACGAAAAAGAGTTTCTGCTTCTGTCGCTTTATCAACTCTTGATAATATATTAGCCAAACCACATAAATGCAATATTGTATCTTCTTGGCCTACAGAGATAAGTTCAATTTCATCAATCGCTAACACTTTCCGAAAAATAAGTTCTGCTTCTGCATAATTGCCTTGTGCCTCCCTAAGCATCGCTAAGTGGTACCAACTACCATTAGTCATGATGTTATTAGGGCCTAAAGTTTTTTCAAAGAGAGCCAGACTTTGGAGTAAAAATTGCTCTGCTGTTGCGTAACTTGTGTACTCTATAAATAAAAAACAACCCATACAGTTTAGAATTGCAGCTATATCTTCTTCAGTATCAACTGTTACTAACATCCATTTTTTAAAAGAATTTAGGTAGCACTCCCCTGGCTCATCAAAATCATCAAGGTATAACCAATAAGCTAATAGTTGATATTTATTGCTTCTGTAAAGCCAATCAAACATTGGAATCGCACTAATACAGTCTTTTAAAGCTTCCCAATGTTCAGCTTGTTGCCATTGCCAAGGTAATTCTTCAGCAACCCGATCGTTCAGTTCTTGTAGTTCAAAGTACTGGGCTAATTTGATGTGAGCATGGGTTTCGGTTTCTTTACTCTCAAGACTATGCAGCTTAACGGCCTGCCTTAAATAATCATGAAAGAAGTTTAATAAACCACCTCGTTTTGCGAGATGCGCATCAATCGCCATTAAAAACGTTGAAATCACCAAGCGACTTAAGCCTGTAATACCTGCGATTTCAGTTTCAGATAAACCGCGTCTTGCCGCCCATAGTGCCCGCATAATCTGACTGACGATATTTTTTCCAAAGTCTGTTTCCAGGCGTTCCAAAACCAGTGCAAATAATTCCGCCGGATTTTGTGCGCTTAACAGGCTGTTTATACGATTGTCTAATTGTTCAAAATAGCCAAAGATACGCAGCTCTTCCAGTACCGTTCTTAAAAATAAAGGATTTTGGGTTTGTGGTGCATTGATTAGTTGAGATACTTGCTCCCTAGACAATGCCTTACGGTAAGTTGCCAGCCAGGTTTCAATCAGTTGTTGTCGCCTATCAGTCTCAAGACCTTGCAGTGTAAATACAGTGTAATCACGTTCAGTCAATGTCTGTAATTGTTCCCCCAGAATTACGCTGATGTAGGCGCTAACGGTGTCTGGCCAAAAACTCGGTAACCAATTAAGTTGTTCTTGCTCAAGTTGATTAAGCCCATCAAGAATTAATAGTAGCGGGTCATTGGCTCTGACTCTTGCCAACCACAAAGGAAAATCCCGAACTACATCATCAGGCTGGCCTGGCATATCTTCTGCATCGCCGGTTCGGTATTTAATTTCGGCAATAATTCTGCGCAACACCGATACAGGATCCGCATCACCGGCTATTCCGATGTAATGCTCGATAAAAAAACATTCGGTATTTTGTACCTGTTTTTGGCATAGCCAATACGCCAGTAAGGCTGATTTACCTAAACCCGATTCGCCGGTAATTATCAATGGTGTATGGTTTTTATTTTTAAGATGGCTGTTGAGACGGTCAAGATCCGACTGATTGGCAATATAGCTCTGACAACGATCACGGGCATAGTTTCGATGAGCCAGGCGTTCCGCTTCTAGCGGCGTTGGCAACTGTTCTTGGGGGTAGCGTTGGTCAAGCATCGCTAACAAATCTTGTTTAATTTTTTCTCCCAAGTCTTCTAATTGCGCATAATTATCGCAAACAGGAAACCCACTGGCCAAAATCCTCGACTTCAGGTTGTTAAGCTTATCCTGGTTGATCGTATCGAATTCAAAATAGTCTCCAGAATGGTTGGATTGATCTGCCAGGGCATGCGTGAACGTTTGATCACGTAGATAAAAAAAACAATGGCCGGCCATATCCGGATTATCCATGACACCATGCAGAATTTCCATTTCGGTAACGCTAAGACTTTCTTTTAGGCTGTTTTCTAAAAAGGGGAATAATGCCAGTAATTCAGCTTTATGATCAAGATCGGTATCTAAAGGCGCCCAGCCATAACGCTCACCCAGTAAACTTAAAAAATAAGGTCGACAGCGATTAATTTCTTCAAGACAAATACGGACAACTTTGCCCTGTTCGGCTTCTTCGCTAGTCACACCCCAGCGCAAGTCAATTTCCGTAAACTCGACTTGGCGCTCGCGGCAGGCACGGCGAATAACCGGAAATACATGACTGACCAAATAATCCCGTTCCGCATGCATGTCACGAAAGGTTGAGGAGATAAATACGCGAATTTCGCGGTCTGAGTTTGTTTGGGCGGTATTTGTCATGCTTTCCAGGTGATCCTGATGTGTGATTAGGTCAAGTCTATTCGATTAATGAGTCAGATTGTGTCGTATTTGAAAATAAACAACCATATTACAGCCAATGGATAATTTGAGCGAAGCGATGTTTATATTTGCCTCATAAAAAATATGGGACAGCTACCTAGAAAATTGCTGTTAGAATATTTAAAAATTCTATTTCATGATTTCAACACTGAATTAATTTGAAACCAAGGCCCCCACCTAACATGCAAAAAAAACAGAAAAAATACATTAAAGACTTAATCCAAGCAGGCGAAGATTATGATGAAGAGCGTATCAATAAAGTATTAGAACAAGCAAAAGAATCAGGTTATGAGCTGACATTAAACAATAATGAAATTATTGAATGGGAAGAATATGGCAATACCAAAAATGCAACAGTTCGTGTTGACTATTCATTACAGTTGGGTGGCGTTAATGTTGCAGAATGGTTTGCAGAATATGTAGGTGAATATGGCTCAATGGGGACAGGTTGGTGGGTTTCTCAAATTGAATCTGATGGACCTGATGAGGGCGTCACTGAAATATTAGAAGCCGCAGAAATTGAAATTGATTTTCCTGAGGTGCCAGAGCCAGAGGAAATAGAGTGCGAAGATGATGAAGACGAGGATGCTACAGAATTAGCTCATATTACGATTGAAACAGATCATAAGCAATCGGATGATCCTATAACTTATCAACCCATAAGTTACATGAGTGCTGATAGTTTTGAAGTGATTTGTGAAAATGCAAAAGCGGGTGATTCTGACGCCCAATACTTAGTGGGATTAGCTTATCAAAATGGATATTATGACGGTATCGGGCAGTATGAGTCTCTCGACCAAGATTTCGTGAGCGCCGATAAATGGTATCGTTTAGCCGCAGAACAAGGTCATACGGATGCTATGTATAACCTGGCACTACTCTATGAAAGTGGCAGTGAACCTGAGTGGGCTGAAGATGAATCAAAGTCAATACTACAAGATGATGCTGAAACTGTTAAGTGGGTTAAGCTTGCCGCTGAAAAAGGTCATCCTGTCGCACAAAACCTTCTAGGCTGGATGTATAAGAACGGCAACTATGTCAATCTGGATTCTGAAGAAGCTATCAGCTGGTTTCTTTTAGCCGCTAGTCAAGGACTCGCTACATCACAATGTCATCTTGGCGCTATGTATAATCTGGGCGAAGGCGTTGCACAAGATTATCAAGAGGCCATGCGTTGGTCTAAGTTAGCTGCTGCACAAGGCCATACTGATGCGCAATTTAATATTGGCTGGATGTATGATAATGGCCAAGGTGTTGAAGTAGACAAAAAGCTAGCTAAACACTGGTACAAAATTGCCTGCGATAATGGGCATGAAATAGGTTGTGAGTATTTACGGAAAATGAAGCGTAGGTAAAAGACATGCAAGCAATATCAGGGCCTTCGGTTGTTGCGTTTTTAGAATACATGAGAATAAAGTATCCCAAGGTATTTTCCTTGAGAGATTTAAGATCGAATGAGCTTGACAACTATATATTTGAGTTTGAAAAGTTCCGTCTCAATGCTGATGGCGAAAGTTTTCGTAAGCTAAAACGATGTCGTAACCATGAGTTTGAATTGGACACTCGTTATACAACACGTCTTTGGGGTGATTGGCTTAGATTTATTGGTCATTCACAAAATCATTCTTATGAAGACGCATGGCCTTGGTATTGGAGATCCAATCAATATGATCCATTGGAGCGCTATCTCACAATCCCTAATCGAGGGATTTTTCTATTTACCAGTCAAGATACAAAGTTAAGAAATTACATCAAAAAACATTACATGTCATTTCATGAAAGAAGCGGCGACCGTTTAGATATTTACGATTACACGATAAGAAATAATAACCTAGAATCTTTTTCAAGAAATTACATTGCATCCCTTGCGCCTGTCCCCGGAGTTAAAGCTGATATACGTTTACCCTGCTTAATATTATGGTCAAATTATGGGGATGTTATTATTCCAATGGGTGATCTTGATACGTCAAAAAAAATATTAACTCGCATGAACAATATTTATGAAATCATCAGGACAGATGCCATTGATCAACAAGGGATAGATGAATTATTGTGTATCGAGTATTTTGACAAAAATGATGATAAGCAGCCTAAAGAAACTGAAGCAACACCGTGTGATATTTTTATTTCATATTCACATACAGATAAAAAACAAGTACAGCGCTTAGTCGATAAGATTGACTTAAAAGGAGTTAAAACTTGGCATGATGAAAGGTAAGGGCCCAGCCCAACCATCTGTTTTTCCGTAGCAAAAACATTCATCCTTGTC
>JBAXUR010000167.1:0-5987 GCA_037129595.1 Methylococcaceae bacterium
GCGTGCCCAGCAGCGGTTGTTGCGTGAGGCGTTGGCGGCGCGGGCTGATTTACGGTATCCGTTAACAGCGGCGTTACAAACGGTAAACGGTATTATTGGGCAGTTGCGTGAAGATGCGTTGCTTATTCCGTTAGCCAGTTTGCGTGGTTATGAGGGGGCAGCGGCAGCGGCAGCGGCGTATTTTGGCGGTTATACGCAGTTGTTTGCTGATTCGCTTAACTTTACCGGCCGTAAAAAACGGCCACCGCCTGATCCGGTTAATGTCTGTTTGTCGTTGGGTTACACCTTGCTTCATTATGATGCCGTGCGTGCTTGCCATACTGTGGGTTTGGACGCGATGTTGGGTTTTTATCATGATGTCAGTTTTGGCCGTGAGTCGTTGGCGTGTGATTTAATGGAGCCGTTACGGCCGTTGATGGATCGTTGGGTTTGGCAGTTGTTTAGGGAGCGGCAGTTAAGGCCTGAGCATTTTAGTGATGACCAAGGGCGCTGTCAGATGAATAAAGCCGGTCGGCAGTGTTTTTATGGTTTTTATGAATCCCAGGCAGGGCCTGCCAGGCGCTTGCTGCGGCGTTATGGGTATGCGTTGGCTAAACGTTATCAGGCGCAAGTAGGAGCGACGCCCACGTCGCGATTTTAAAGTTTTTAATTTGCGACAAGGAAGTCGCTCCCACGGTGAAAACTGTTTTTAATTCGCGACGAGGGCGTCGCTCCTACGGTGAAAACTAAACGTTATCAGGCGCAAGTAGGAGCGACGCCCACGTCGCGATTTTAAAGCTTTTAATTTGCGACAAGGGCATTGCTCCCACGGTGAAAATTGTTTTTAATTCGCGACGAGGGCGTCGCTCCTACGGTGAAAACTGTTTTTAATTCGCGACGAGGGCGTCGCTCCTGGGGTGAAAACTAAACGTTATCAGGCACAAGTAGGAGCGACGCCCACGTCGCGATTTTAAAGCTTTTAATTTGCGACAAGGGCATTGCTCCTACGGTGAAAACTGTTTTTAATTCGCGACGAGGGCGTCGCTCCTACGGTGAAAACTAAACGTTATCAGGCGTAAGTAAGCGCTTTTAAAGCTTTTAATTTGCGACAAGGAAGTCGCTCCTACGGTGAAAGTTGTTTTTAATTCGCGACGAGGGCGTCGCTCCTACGGTTATCTTATGTGGTAAAAAAGGCGGGGAGGATTGATGCGACCTTTGTATATTGATGGTTCGCCCGGTTGCCGGGTGGTGTTTGATGAACCGGCTTTGCGAGTGGTGGTGCCTGATAAAGCGGATCAGTTGTTTCCGTTGTCGCGCATTTCCCGTGTGGTGTGCAAGGGTGTCGTGGAATGGTCGATGTCTTCAATGCTGGCGTGTGCTGATGCGGGTATCAATCTGCTTTTTTTACATAAAAATGGTGAGGTACGGGCGCGATGGTTAGGGGGTGGCAGTGAAAGGCAATCACTGACGCAGCGTTTGGTCGATTTGCTGGCGCGAGCCGATGGTTTGCAGTGTTATGAGAATTGGTATTTGTCGATGCAAAAGTTGGCAGCACGCAGCTTTGCAAGGCGTATGGGTATTGTGGAGTGGCGAGAAGTTTCCATTAATGAGTTGCGACAGTTATTGTCATTAAGTTTATCGGTTGAGGGGCAGTATCGCGCTAATCTACTGCAAGGTTTATTGCAGAGTGAATTGTTAAACCTGCTGGCAGAGAGCGGGTTTTGTAGTGATGATGAGGCGCTGTTATCCGGTAATTTAGATTTGGCTTTGGATTTAAGCAAGTTGTTGGTGTGGGATTTTTATCCGTCTTTATTGGCCGATGACAAGCCATCAATTATTTCTGCACTGGCTGTGATGGCAGAACTTTACCAACAACGTGCTGACCGGTCTTATTTGTTGTTTAGAAGTACGATTAGCAAGTTGCACCAGTTTTTGCTGGCCGTTAGCTAATGGCCGACAGTCAAATTGGCTTGTATTTAATCGCCTACGACATTGCCAATCCCAAGCGCTTGTCGCGGGTACATCGAGTGCTTAAAAAACAGGGCTTGCCAGTGCAATATTCGGTGTTTACCGTGGTGATAAAACGTAAGGCGTTATTACGATTGTTGGACACTATCAGCGAACTGATTCATCCTGCCCAAGATGATATTCGCTGTTATCGTTTACCAGAACGCGCCGACATCAAAACCTTGGGCAGGCAATTTTTTCCTGAAGATGTGATGTTGTTTACCGGCGGCATCAATCGATTATTTGGTGGGTAATAACATGGAAAGTTAGGGTTGCGTGAAATTTAGGCAAACTGGAATCGATACCTTCGCGACAGTGCCTTGCTGCTGGATTATTTGCCAAGGATCAGCAAGCCGAAAATATAAAAACTTGAACATCGAATGTCAGTTGAAAGAAGGCGAAATCCGAATAATCCGAAACATCAAAAATCCGCATTTCCTGATTCCCAAAAGTAAAAATCAATTGATGATTATTCTGCAACAACCATTGGGAAACAAAAAGAAAAAGAGTCAACCCAAAGAGACTAATCATCGACCCAAACAGATTTCTTTCTTGATGCTTCCCAAAATGAGGCACAATTAACTTCTTAGCTTGGGTTACTATTCCCTCACAGGAGATTACCGCTTTACACGAAACAGCCTAAGATTTTATCATGTAAGTTATATGGACGCTTATGCCTTGCGGAGCAGTCAATTAAAATCGACAAATAAAATAAATCGTTTCATTTTTGCAAACCTGTAAAATGGCGATGATAAAGCCGCCAATCAAAACACTCACACTACAAAAATGATACAACAGTTGGATATTTTATTAACAAACCCTTATTTACTGACGGCATTGGTGAGTCTTATTGGTTTAATGGTGGGCAGCTTTCTTAATGTTGTTATTTATCGGTTACCGATAATGATGCAACAAAACTGGCGTAAGGAATGTACGGAGTATCTGCAAATCGACGCCACTGCAACAGAGCCTCGGCAAGAAACGTTCAATCTGTCTTTGCCTTTATCCCGATGCCCTCATTGCAAGACACCCATCAAGGCTTATCAAAATATACCCGTCATCAGTTACCTGTTTTTAAAGGGGCGCTGTGCAACTTGTAGTCAGCCCATTTCTATGCGTTACCCGCTGATTGAAACATTTACCGCACTCTTATCGGCTATAGTTGCTTGGCATTTTGGCTACACGCCACAAACCGTGTTTGCCTTGGTGCTCACCTGGTCACTGATTGCCCTAAGTTTTATTGACATAGACCACCAATTGTTACCGGATAACATTACCCTGCCGGTACTTTGGCTGGGCTTGTTGTTAAGCCTGTTTGGTTTTTTTACCGAGTCTCATGCCAGTATTATCGGTACAATAGCCGGCTACACCAGCCTTTGGCTCGTCTTTCATTTATTTAAACTGGCAACCGGCAAAGAAGGCATGGGCTTTGGTGATTTTAAATTACTGGCTTTATTCGGCGCCTGGTTGGGTTGGCAATATTTACCCGTTATTATTTTATTATCTTCATTGGTTGGCGCAATCATTGGCGTATTAATGATTATTTTTGCTAATCGCAATTATAATACGCCCATTCCTTTTGGCCCTTATTTGGCTGCTGCCGGCTGGCTGGCCTTGTTGTGGGGCAGTGATATCAATCAGTTTTATTTAACAACGGTGGGCTTATAAAGGCATGTTAAAAATCGGACTTACCGGTGGTATAGGTTGCGGAAAAAGCACCGTTGCCAATATTTTTCAGCACTTAAAAGTACCTGTTATTGATGCTGACGATATATCCCACCAGTTGGTTGCTGTCGGGCAACCGGCACTCGCCCTGATTGAGCTTGAGTATGGTCCGGGCATACTTAACACTGACGGTTCGCTTAATAGAATACGCCTCAGGAAACTTATTTTTTCAGATCTCCAACAAAAACAAAAACTGGAAGCCATTTTGCATCCTTTGGTTTATCAAGCCATACAAGCAGAACTTAAGCAATTAACTGCTCCGTATTGCATTATTGGTATTCCGCTATTATTTGAAACCAAAATGACTCACTTGGTTGACCGGACACTGGTTGTTGATTGTCCGGTTGAAACCCAATTAGAACGGTTACAAAAACGCGATGCTATGTCAATAGCCAGCATACAAGCCATTATTGATAGTCAGGTAAGTCGTGCTTTTAGAAAAGCTCACGCCGATGACCTGATTGATAACTCAAAAACCGACGATAGACTTGCAGAAGCGGTCAAAAAACTGCACAATTTCTATCTTTCTTTAAGCACTTGCCAGGAAAAACGTGTCTGTGAATAACACTACTACTTTTGAATTTCCACTCAATGAACGAATCCGTGTCTTCATAAGGCTTGAACAACTATTTCAACAATTTATCCACTTTTCGACGGGGGATAGCATTGCTGACAAACGGGCTTCAATTTCTGTGCTGCTGGATATTATGTCTATTTTTAGGCGTAACGATTTAAAATCGGAAATTCTAAAAGAACTGGATCGTCAGGCAACCGTACTCAATAAAATTGCCGATAGCGACGGTGTTGATAAAGAAAAGTTGCATGAGATACTGGATCAACTCGCTCAAATCAGTAAAAAACTGTATGCGGTTAAGGGAAGAATTGGTGTCAATATTATGGAAAGTGATTTATTCCAAAGTATTGCCCAACGCAGCTCCATCCCGGGTGGTACCTGTTCTTTTGACTTGCCTGAATATCATTATTGGCTGGAACAGGATGAAGCCATTCGCGCCAAAGACCTGCAACACTGGAGCAGTCCGTTTATTGACATTCATACCGCGATTGATTTTATTCTTAATTTTATACGCAACAGTCGAGCCGCCAAACATGAAATCGCGAGTGCCGGATTTTTCCAAATTACCTTGGATAAAACCCAGCCTTTTCAGTTGATTAAAGTAAGCCTCGATAAATCCCTTTCCTGCTTTGCCGAAATAAGTGGTGGCAAACATCGATGCACCATCCGGTTTATGGAGCCCTCTGTCGGCGATATTCGGCCGAAGCAAAGCACCGAAGATATTCCTTTTACCTTAACCTGCTGTTTATTCTAATGACATCAACCGATAAACCCATCATCGTAAAATGCCCTACTTGCTTGCGTCCTGTTCCCTGGACGCCTGAACAGGAAAATAAACCTTTTTGCTGTGAACGCTGTAAGTTAATAGATCTGGGCGAGTGGGCGATGGAAGAAAAAAGGATTCCCGGTGAAGCATTGGAATTGGAAAACGATGAGGGAGAGGATGCTTTTTTTCATTGAAGAAAAGGGCTTAATACACGCAACCGCTAATCTCACCTCAACAGCTTAACGTTTAATAATGACAAATCAAACTCCCATCGGCCCGGTTATGCTGGATGTTGAAGGCTTAACCCTGGCTGCGCATGAACAGGAAAAAATAAACCATCCCAACACCGGCGCGGTTATTCTTTTTTCCCGTAATTACCAAAATCCGCAACAAGTTACCGAACTGATTAACAGTATTCGCGCAGCTCGCAAAGGCGACATTCTGATTGCTGTAGATCAGGAAGGCGGCAGGGTACAGCGCTTTCAAACCGGTTTTACGCGCTTGCCCCCTGCATCTTATTATGCAGAAGCACCGGAACTTGCAGAATCGGCGGGTTGGTTGATGGCCGCTGAATTATTGGCCGTGGGTGTTGATTTTAGCTTTGCGCCGGTACTGGATATTGATTGCGGTATTAGTCAAATCATCGGCAATCGCTCTTTTTCAACCGACCCTGAACTGGCGACACAACTGGCCAGCTTATTTAGAAAAGGCATGAATGCGGCGGGTATGGCGGCGACCGGCAAGCATTTTCCCGGGCATGGCGCGGTGGCGCTGGATTCGCATCTGACCTTGCCGACCGATGAGCGCGACTTGGACAGTATCCGGGCAAAAGATTTTTTGCCGTTTAAACAGTTGATAAAAGAAGGTCTGGAAGGCATTATGCCGGCGCATGTTGTTTATCCAAACATTGACCCTAATCCCGCCGGTTTTTCAGCG
>JBAXUR010000168.1:0-5841 GCA_037129595.1 Methylococcaceae bacterium
ACGGCCATTTAGAGACAGTCACGATAGTCTGCTTTACTGCAAGCAATTTTGCGACATAGGGTTTATCTGTGTGCCAGGAAGAGACAGACACCTGATTCCAGTATACGACAGGTAAACTTTAAAAGCTGTCATTCAGCAGCAGACCATCATTGCTACTTTGGGCTGACGCACGAAAAGCCCCAGAGTGTATCGTTGTCATAGCCTTATCTGACAGGTAACTTGAATCTCATAGGGAGCTATCACTCAACACGGTATATTTTTATCAGTTGTAGAGCATTTACGACAGCAGATTTCTATTTAGCATCTCAATCGTTGATATCGTACCGGATGATTGAGCTTCTTAATATGTCCATCTTCAGTAGCTCGCTTCAACCACTTAGTAACCTGCGACTTATGCAATTGGGTTTGCGCAATAATATCTTCTACCGTTAAAGGGACTTTTGTAAGTCGAAGTAACTCTTTGAGGAATAACTGATAAAAATCTACTGCTTCATTAACTTGTTGCGTACCCTCTGAATCACCATCGGCATAAGCAAACTTGGGTTCTGTCTCAATGTCCAAAACAGACTGCGATTCCGTACTTGTGTTTTTTAAAGTCAGCGGCTCTGCTTCACGAATAACATCTGAAAAGATATCCGGCTGGGCGCCAGTCTGCGAAAACAAGTCATTTTGATTTTCTGAAGACTTCACGGTATTTAATGAAGTTACTTTAATAAGCGAAGATAGTTCAAGTTGTTCAATATTTTCAGCGCACCAAAAGCCACCTTTATTCACTAACAAACTATTGGCCGCTGAAGTGTCCTTGGTCGGCTTTACCCATAGCGGCACCCATTTTTTTTTCAGATTTTCTTCCGCACCATTGATAGTACCGCCTTTTATGCCTGAATGAACCGCCAGAGCAGCATCTGCTAGGCAATAAATATATTTGTTACGTGCCATGGCATTACCAGCATTAAAGCCTGCTTCAGGGTAAAACGGTGATACCAACACTAGGTTGCCGTTCATTAACCCTTTACGCCATTTGGAGGCCGTCGCCGCTTTTAGTAGGCTATCAGCCATCACGCCAATCACATTACCTCCGGCATTCATGGCAGCCAGCATAGCTGTTTCATCCACGCCTCTCGCACCACCAGATATAACACCAGTGCCGCAAAAAGCTGCTTTAGTTCCAAGCGCATGTGTGAATTGCAAATCCTCATCACCGGCATTTCTAGAACCAACAACGGCAATTCCGCCTTTATTTAACAATTCTTTGTTCCCGCAACCGAATAGCACAGGCGGTGCATCGGTCTTTAGGCGCGATTTCAAGCGTCTTGGGTATACATCATCGGAACGAGTTACTACCCATAAACCCGCGCGTTGCCACTTTTCTACGGCAAGGGCCAAACTATGTCCTCGCCCTAGTAACGCTAGAAGACGCTCAATAGTAACTTTACTGTCGTGCCAGCCTTCCAAAAGCTCGCGTAGCTGCCCTGATAGCAAATCGGCAGGGGTATTGCCATTATTTTTTAGCCACAGCGCAAATCTCCCCCACTCAGTGTTAGTTAGCGGTTTTTCCGCATCTACTTGGAACTTACTAAAATAACTGGTTAGCAGCAATGTAGCTTGTGCAGTTGGTGATAAATCCATCAATCATTCACCGAAGAGGAAGCTAGGGCAACAGGAAACACTACACCGCTGCCTGTTTGTTGCAACAACGCCCCGATCACTGTCAATGTCCAGCGTGAATCAACAATATCGTCAACCAGTAATACGGCTCCATTCGGGACAGGTTGATGAATGGCAAAGACCCCATCCAAATTGTGACATTGGTGAAAACTGTTTTGCTGGCCCTTTTGTGGTTGATTGGCTTTGGCTTTGGTCACTGCGTTAAGAAACGGAATGCCGAGTTTGGCAGCTAATCGCTGGGCAAAATCTGGTACTAACTGCGGGTGATTCATTGACGGCACGCAACATATCCAGGTTGGATAAGGATCAGGTTGCCAGCGCTCACTAATCATCTCGGCTACGGCATCTACCAATTCATCACGGAAATGGTTGTTGCACTTATCATCGGCAACGAGGTTACCCCAACCTGCATCACGCCAGCGAGACAACACGCGTCCTTCTTGAGTCGCTAAATTTCCCAATCTGCGTGGCAAGTTGTATATCGGAAATGCTCTAGCCGCTTCAGCATTTGATTGTGAAATTTGTTTACGGGGCTCTATGGGAATTTCTGCATGTTTCAAAAAACTGGCCGCATTGTGGGTACGAATGGAATCAACAACGACTTCCAAGACTGGCAGACCCAAGCATGACGCGCACTTGCCGCAATCGCTAACATTGGTATCATCCAACGCTTGGCGTAAGTAGCTCATCAAACAACTTTTATGCGTAAGGTACTGCTGGACTTCATCCCATTCCCGCTCTCGCTGTTGGGTGAGGTGGGCAATGCGTTGTTGATCCATCGCGAAAAGCACCGACGTTCTACGCCACTGGCTACCTATTTTGATGATCGGTGCGGGACTCTCAACACTCAGTAGTTTAAGCACTTTTTCGATTTGTCCCTGGCGCAGATTAGTCCGTTCTTCAATTTCACTAATGCTTAGGCCATCGGCCTGTTCTAAGACATCAAGAATTTCATTTACTTGTTTTTCTGAAGGAAATGCCGTGCGACGGAAATAATCATGAATATTCTGATCTTCCGTGCCAGACATAAGTACGCCCAAAGCATAATTAATCCCACGACCAGCACGCCCTACTTGCTGGTAATAGGCCACAATCGAGCCGGGTGCCTGATAGTGAATCACAAAACCTAAATCTGGCTTGTCATAACCCATACCTAAAGCGGTAGTGGCAACCAGTACCTTCAATTGGTTATTCAGCAACAAATCCTCCAGATGCTGGCGATAAACATTGCTGTTGTCGAAGCCTCCCGCCTCAATACTGCCGTGATAGGCCTTGGCATCAATTCCATTTTTCACTAACCATTCAGCCACTTGCTCGGCATCACGCGTAGTAAGTGCATAAACAATGCCTGTGCCGGGTAATTGTGGAATAGTTTGCGCCAACCAGGCCAAACGCGATGCCTGATCGGGCAGCACAATATTTTGCAGCGCCAAGCTTTCACGAATCAGCGGTCCTCTTTGGATTTGGATATTGCCCAGCTGAGTTTGAATATCTTGAATCACTCGGTTATTGGCGGTAGCTGTTGTGCCAAGAACGCCAGTGTTATTTGGAAGTCCCTTTAAAATATTGGCTATTAGCCGATACTCTGGAATAAAGTCATGCCCCCAGTCCGAAATACAATGCGCCTCATCAACAACCATTAACCCTATGCGGTCTGATATCTGCGCTAACACTTCATCCAAGAATTCTTGATTTGAAAACTGCTTGGGGTGAATTAGCAAAGCGTCAACTTTGTCGCTTTTTAAAGACTTCAGAATTTGTGGTCTTTCTTCCTTATTTGTTGAATCCCAACGAATTGCGTTAATCCCCAAGCGTTGAGCTGATTCAATCTGATTGCGCATTAGTGCCAGTAAAGGCGACACGATAATGGTAGGACCCATGCCGCGATCACGGAAAATTTTGGTACTGATAAAATAAACCGAGCTTTTGCCCCAACTTGTACGTTGTACCACCAACAGTTTTTGCCGTTGATTAACCAAGGCATCAATCGCCTCCCATTGACCTTCACGGAACTGGGCAGAAGGGTTGGCTAAGGCGGTTTTTAAGAGTTGTTCGGCATTGGCTTGATTCATGGGGTTTAGTAGCCTTCTTGATATTAAATGGCAGACTCGCCAGTGTTGAAAAAGTACAAAGAATTCAATATGAATGATTTGGAATCCGTCTCGATTATCTATTGTTGAACTAATTATTTATAGATCAATTACTGATCAGAGAAGAGACGTATAAAGTCCGCCTCCAAGTTTGCAGGCCGATCTCCGAAGTTCCGCCAATAATCGCAAAGCCCTTTGATGGTCTTCATATCCGCGCGGCCAGAGTCCAGCATGATTTTCAACAGCTCTAAGGTAGGCATCACCTTTGCGTCAAACTCATTAGCCAGATCAGTCATATCCTGATCGTCGGTGACAACCGGGATGTCCAGTTCAATTGCATAAGCGATGTATAGGGCATCGACACGCGAGGGTCCCTGCAGTTCGGTTTGCGCATGATCCCACAGATACTCGAAGGTTTGGTCGATGGCGTTTTTCTGCTTTCGACTAATGTTTGGGAAGTGCTGGCGATTCTGGATGTATTCGTCTTCAGTCACCCAATAAAAGGTGTTTTGTAGTTTATGGACTTCTAGCTCTTTGTTAAGTTCTGGGAGGATATACAAGCAGTATTCGTTTTCGCCAAAAGGCACGGACAGCAAGGGGCGGATGGTTTGGGCCAGCCTAAGATAGGCATTGGTATCAACAAGGATTTTTGACTGCGGCATCAGGTTAACTCTGTGTGGATACTCCGGGCATCTAGGAGTGGCATATCCAACACAGTCTGAACGAAGCCTGGGCCTTTGTTGTTTTGTTTTAAATAGTGGCGCAACAAGTCAAAAAATGGTGTATTGAACAGATGCTCGATTTTGGCAATATAATCCCGCGCGCTTGGCTTTCCGTTATCGTCCAGCTCAATATCCACAAATAGCGCGTCACTCAGGTTAGAGTATTTCTTGTTGAAGTTAGTTACTGCGCCGTGAAAAGCATTACTTAGTGTTATTTCCGGCTGAAACGCATGGGCTGCATACTTATTGATTTGTCCAATCACGGTATACGGAGAAATGGTTTGAGCATCAGCAAGGGCAACTACATGTGCAATTTTTGCTGCGCTAGTTGTTTGCCGCTTTACGCTGATATAGGCCTTCTCTGCTAATTCATGGGGGTACAACAAGCTTCCTGCAAAGGCATCGGCAAAATCTTCGGCTTCATCACCTTCTAGGTTGGGTGACAAGCAATGACCCAATTCGTGAGCCATCCAAAATTTAAAATCATGGATATTAGTATCGAGATTGAGATATACCCAGGTACTCTGAGAGTCTGGCAAGTATATGTGGACAGCGTTCTCATGGCGCTGCTTGCTACCCCACAATACAGGGACAATGACTGACTGGAGTTCACGAAAGCGACGAATCAAATGATTAAAGTCAACGGTATCGGTCATGCTCAAGTTGATGTCTTCCCGAACTTTCGCCACGGCCTTGCGAAGAAACTCATAGTCACAACTGGGTGACTTAAACACTGGTGGCATTTCCAGTGTGTCAAATGGTAATAAAGGAACCAATTGTCGCAAGAACCGCCCTATTTCTTGGGCTCTCTCAATATGATGATCTTTTGTCTTAGTACCTTTCATTTTGCGAAAGGCTATTTTAGGAGCGTTTGTTTCTTCTTTTATAACGAGATCGTTAAGCCCCAAATTTAGCAACTTACCTAGCTGAAGCAGTTTATTTGGACGCGGAAATGATTTGTCATTCAGCCACTGAGAAACAGCTTCTTTAGAAACACCAAGCCTCTCTGCAACTGCGGTTTGAGTGAGCCCCGCCGATTCAATGGCCTGCTGTGTATTTGTTTTATTTAGTCTCTTTTGCATGCCAGCAATTATATGTAAAAGTCAAGTTATGTCAAGTTTTATCAGGAAGGCAATCTTGAAAAAGGTCTATTCCAAAGAATTTCTTTGCTCTTGTTGGATCCGGTTTATTTTTTAACGACTTTAGGTTTTCATTCTCTTTGGTTTGATGACCGGCAGCTTTGTTAAATTAACCAGCCAATCAAATTTTTTTGAAAAGGACTGGTTTGGATCGTTGCAGCACGTCACAACTGTCCGGTTTAGGGAAGCGTAAAATCATAGTCGACAGGCAGTTATGGGTCG
>JBAXUR010000169.1:0-5827 GCA_037129595.1 Methylococcaceae bacterium
GGATATCACATTATCATTTAACACAAAATGAGAGTATTAAAGGATATAACAGTAACCTTTAATAATAAAAGTTGTTATTAAAGGCTCATTATTTAATAGGCAATAACGAGCTTTGTGCGCCACTAACAATGCACTCAGCCCAGGTAGCGGCCGCCAACGGCCATTATGCTCGTCCTTGTTTCATTTTCAACAAATCGATAACATTGGCATTAAACAGCATCTATTCAATCGAGTTCCCCCAAAAAGTCCGTAAACGGTCGTTTATCGAACGCATAGAAATGGAGACAATCCAGTAGACTCGCCTCATTACCCCTGATGCTTGTCTGCCATGCTGAATACTGATTTACAAAATCGGTATCAATCGTTGAACCCACACCTTGCCGAAACGTGGCAGATTCGGCGTATGGATGTCGGGAACGGCTGTTTATTAAACACAACTGCAAGGCCGTATCAATGACCAAGCTAAAAAATACCGGACGAACAGTATCCTGTGGCTGCGCACTCCCAATAGAATACCCGCCTTTCCTTCCAGGTATCACGGCACAGCTCATTGCGGATCAACCTAAAAATCACCTGCGAAAACCGATGACTTTAACTCTTAAGCGGTAATGCCGCACCTAATCTACCGCTCAATAGTCATTTTGTAATCGTTTTTATACGAAATACCTTTTAAAATAATCAAATTTAAATAAAAATAAGCGTTTCAACACACGGTGAGTTACACTATAATTAATTTTAAATATAAAGGTGATCGCGATGCCTGCCTCTTCAAACCCATTAGGTTACGCTTGGCTCATTGAGCATTTTTCACTTCCACATCAATACCTCGCTGTTGTTTGCTGTAGCGCCAAAATTTCATCCATCAATAAAGAGGCCTCTAGCCAGCACTACCCTGTCTCCTATCGCCCTCATAACGATACTACTGTTGATCACCTAACCTTTGCACTTAAATACGAGTCGCTCAATCTGTCTTGTCTAACGGCAGTATTTCGGCAAAAAACCGTAAAAGCCGAAATAGAGCATGCGTTACACGCCAATCCAACCAGCAAGTACAATCGGCTGATGGGATTTTATTTCGAATTGTTGACCCATCACATATTGGAGGTGCCTGATCTGTCCAGCGGAAACTATGTCGATGCCGTTGATGCCAAGCGCTATTATGTCGCGCCTACGCAGCGCGAGAGAAAATTTCGCGTGAACAACAATCTGGTTGGCAATGGCTGGCTCTCGGCGCTTATGAAGCGTAATGCAGGCCTAATCGGAAATGATGAGCTTTGTGACTTGGCGCGAAAACCTTTGGCGCATCATTCAATGGAACTATTGGCAAGGGCAACGCGCTACCTGATTGCACTGGAGACCAAGTCGACCAATGAAATTGAGGCCGAAACGATTACGCCCGGCAAACAAATGAAATTCATGTTTGCGTTGGAGTCCATTAATCACGATGATCTTACCAAAGAAAAACTCATTGCCACACTTAACATCATTAAAGACAAGCATTACCAAGAATTTGATTACCGCTGCCAGCAAAATTATTTAGGAAAAAGCGGTCGCGGATATGCCTCTGTCGATTATGTGCCGCCAAAGCCTGGCGATGCGCATGACTTAATGGGTCACTGGTTTACGTTAAGGGAGCGCGTGTTAAGCTCGGACATGCCAGCCATTGCCAAAGCGGCGGCATTGTCATCAAGTTTTGTCTATATTCATCCCTTCATGGATGGCAATGGGCGGTTAAGTCGCTATATCATGCAGGACACGCTCTACCGCGACAAAGTCATTGATCAGCAATGTGCCTTGCCCTTGTCTTCAGGTATTCTAAAAGACATCGGTGGCTATTATCGGCTATTAAGCGCAACCTCGCGCCTCATCATGAAATCGGTCCACTTTGAATTGCTGGATAATTATTCGGTAACGGTGCTAAATGACACAGCCGAACTCTATCGGCATTTGTGTTTCGATGCGCATGCATCCTATTTATCTGATGTTTCCAGAAAAGTGGCTGTCGAATTAATTCCGGATGAACTTGAGAAGCTTCAACAGTTTGATCGACTCATGGAGCATTTAAACGAATCGCTTGACCTGCCAGAAAAGGATCTGGGGTTAATTGCCAACTTACTCATTGGCAGTCAAGGCAAAATCAGTGTAAAAAAAAGAAAAGGCACTCTCCAGCCTATTCACGCCGATGATTTAAATCGCGCTGAAGCCATTTATGCCGATCTGTTTAATGAATTAAACAATGACACGGCGCCGCGTTAGGGGTTATTTAAACCAAGTCGCAATAATTAATTTACGGGATGCTCTGAATTGCTGACTAAACGCCAGACTAAAAAATTATCCAGAAGCTTTATAACATATAAAATCATGTGTAATGCAGGTCTGTGTAATCACTTCTTGGGAGTCATAGGACATAAAAATACATCAATTTTCGTTAGGTAATATATTTGAAGCCGTTGACAAATCACGAACAGAACTTGCTGTCATCTTCAGCCACGTCGGATTCAATCAAATTGGACTATGCTGAGCAACCTTTTCAGCCCGCCATCCACAACTGGTAGGAGTCAGAGATCCTTTAACCAGGCTGGAAACTGGTCCAATACGAATATCTGATGGTAGATGGCTCTGGTTCGTATCAGAAAAAGAAAATCACGTAATGACAGATAGACACCTCGTAAACACTCTTGACGCTTCGCTTTCATGGGCATCGAGGCCATCAGCGGGGAAGAAAAAAATCAATTATATGAGCCTCATGAACCTACTTTATACTGTACCATAAAAAAATTACGATTTGAGAATCAGGCATTGGAAGATATTCATCACGTCCAACTCGAAATTGGCAAAAAAAACAAAATAGGCATGGGCTACCAATTCTTAAAAAACTATGTCAGTGTGTGGAATTATAAAAACCAAACCATCACCTTGTTGAAGCGATGAATTCATCTATACAACCTTTGACGCCGCGAGCTTAGGCCACTTCATAATGATCAAACAAATATCGCGCCCGTAAAGCCGCCTGAGAGAATTCAACCGCATCGAATGGCGCGACGGCAACTTGATCATCATCTTTCAGCGTGACAATCAAGGATCGTAGGGCATAACCAGGGACGGGTTCCACCGAATGAAAAGCAAGACATGTGATGAGTGACAATTACGGAGATTGGGTTCTCAACAATGACTCAAACTTCGATATCCCCGATATGAAACATACCAATACACCTTAGAGGACTCCTCATGAAGTTGAAAAATCCAATCCTTTTTTCTCTGCTCTGGATAGCGTGCTCCACAATCCAGGCTCGGGCAGACTTGCGCCCCCCCATGCCAACCCATAGTACTGATAAATACGGCTGCGAGTGGCAGTGGCTAAGGGGCGGCGGTATTGGCTTGTGGGCGGAGAATTGCAAGCTCGCCACCGGAAACTGGCATGTAGACTGGGAGTCCGCTTTGCCCGGTTTTACCCTCTGGCATGATGACGATCGTGTTGCAACTGTTGTTCAGATCTTCCGTAAACCGGCAGGCGCTTCAATTGATAATGTGCTTTCAGAATTGAAAAGCCGTCACTATGTGCACGATGTGGCCGACTGTCAGTTCAAGCCCGTAACTATACGTCCCGCGCTACGCACTATCGCTTTCTTTGACATCAGACCCGAGGAAGAACGCCTCAAGGACTTTGAAAGCACCCCTAAGGATCAAGTGCCATCCCCTCCCTGTGGCGAATACGGTTGGTCTACTCACGGGATTCGCTACTTTATTTCTGATCTCCGCCAGCCTGAATTAGTACTGTATGTTAATGAAGGTCAGGATGGCACAATGATCGAACCCGACAGTATTGTTTTTGAGTGATGAAGATGCCCGTCCACGCTTTGCAGCCTGATCACAGGAGCTATCAGGGGTGATCCAAAGCTTATTCACGGTTCAGACTTTCTCTAGCAATGGCTATCAGGGCACACTGCTGTTCGGGGTTAACAGCACAGTGCCCCCTCTTTAGATCGCTGACACCTTTCTGCTTTTGCTGCCCTTTTCGCCCGCTTTTGTACAGTAGTAAGCTTCTTTTTTACTTTTGTCATTGCTTCGACTTATTTTTCCTTCTATACACAAATAAATCTGTTTTCATCGGATTATCGCATATAGTGTAGATTGAATATCAGTAAATGGCCGATTGTTCCCATTAGAGCAAAGTGCGGGTGTTAAGTACTTTTTTATAATTCGCCATATTAATATTAGCTCGATGAAACGAACCTTACTACTGTTGTTAATCATTCCCCTAAATTCCCATGCCAAGGGAGCGCATAAGCTATCCAAAACTGTCACCAGCATTATGGGTATTGATGCCGAGGATAGGGACAAAGACCGATTGGCACTGAACTTTGAAACGGATGTGTATTATTACCAAGCAACCGATTACGCAGCACCTATGCTCACCTACTCGACGCATGGTTGGGATCTAGGGGTGTCGTCGCAAAACGTGTTGATGAGTGGCGGCGGTGGTTCACAAAACTTCCAGAACGACACCTATTTAAACATCGCAAAGACCTTCAAATATGGCCACCTCCATAAAAGTCTGGACAGGCTGTCCACGACCGTTGGCACGCAAAACGGTTTGGTGATACCACTGAGCGACGGCGCGGAGCCTGGCAAGATCAACCACAATACATTGCATCAGTTCTACTTTATCGATACCGACATTACGCTCATCAAGAATCGTCTGTCGGTACATGTTGGCCCATACTATGTAAATCAGGCACTTTCTACAACAACCTCGTATTTTGGCTATGAGACCGGTATTCAGGCGGTGCTAATACCGAATAAGCTTAGATTTAATGCGGACTATTATTCTGGCAACAATGGGATAAATTCCAATGTAAGCGGTGCCGTCGCTCAAATGACCTACTCGTACAACAGGTCGTTTGAGCTGTTTGCTGGCGTAGGTGTTCCGGAAACTGCAAGTGGTAATGAGTTTTACGGCTTGATGGGTTTCAATCTTTTTAAGATTTTTAACTAATTTTAGTCCTGACGGTTTAACAGATTTTGTTTTTTATTAAAGCAACTCATCCAAGACCGTAAAGAACAACCTGTTATTTGTCAGTTCCAAAAAGCCAATCTCAATACCAGCCATTCAGAATTGTAATATATGTAACGAAATCACAGTCGCCACTTTGCCATAACCCGCCCGTGACAGTCATCAGCAATTGACTGATATCCTATATCCTACGGTGAGCTCCCTAATCGTGATGGTTCAAGTCATGTGTGTGAGAAGTCCATCACCAAACAAGTGGGCAGTCGTCATTCTGACAACATACTAAGCAACCGGTCTAAACATAATCAAGCCTTGGTATTAATTGGCGGCAAATGGACACCACACGATTTACGCCGCACCGGTGCCACCATTATGGGGGATTTAGGCATAGCGCCGGATGTCACCGAAAAATGTTTAAACCACACCGAAGAAAATAAAGTTAAGCGCATCTACCAACGGCAAAAACTGGAAGTCGAGCAGGCCGAAGCGTGGCAGGTGTTAGGTGATCGACTGGCT
This sequence comes from Methylococcaceae bacterium, assembly GCA_037129595.1. Lineage (GTDB taxonomy): Bacteria > Pseudomonadota > Gammaproteobacteria > Methylococcales > Methylomonadaceae > Methylobacter_C. The sequence goes on from JBAXUR010000169.1 coordinate 5,528, forward strand.
TTGTTGATAAATATGGATGATTCAAATGTTGTGTTGCTGCATAAGCGCGGTTAATGGTGCCCAAGTGATCGCGTTTAAAAAGATTGGTAAACTATGTGGTGCTATGATCAGTCTGCGACAATTTGACGCACCAACCTTTTGGATTTACCGTTATAATAAATTAAAGAAGAAATACATGAGGGGGTAATAACATGATTATTATCAATTTTTCAGACACATCAAAACAGGCTTTTACCAAAGGATTATCTAAAGGAATGGCGGCTCCTTTGATGTTGTTTGGTCATTTTTCGCCACCGAATT
>JBAXUR010000017.1:0-42265 GCA_037129595.1 Methylococcaceae bacterium
CCGTGTTATCTGTGTGCTATTTTTTATCTCAATTTTGTATTTTATAAAAACATCTTCTATTATTTAAATGTGGGTTAATTAATCGACCCTTTTTAAAGTCAGGAGTAAAAAATGTATATAATCGATTTAAGGCAAAGCCCTCGACGATCATCAACCACAAAACGCATAGCCGAACGGCGCAAGGTTACCAAGGAATTTGGCTCACCTGAAGGGTTAAAAACCATAAACAACCACCCTGCCGACTGTCCACAGTTTAATCGTCGCAGCACAGAAAGACGTACTGATAAGCGAAGATTACCTGATCGGCGTGAAAAATACGCGCGAATTAAGTTTACTCAGGCAGAAAAAAAGTTAATCGAAGATGTTTATCTGGTCGACTTGGAACAAACCTCTTAAAATCGACTCTCGCATACAAAAACCTCTGAATAACCGGTTTGACCAGACTCAACTTTTAAGTAGACGATTATTACTAATACCATGAGGCACATGGGCTGCAACGACATGCTGAGCGGCAGAGTCACAGTGCCCCCTTTGATCATCAAAGAAAATATCCGCGCCAAATGCTTTCAAAAAAGCGCCTTTTGACATCCCGCCTAAAAATAGCGCTTCATCGATACGAATCCCCCAAGCCCTCAATGTTCTAACAACCCGTTCATGGGCAGGGGCTGCGCGTGCCGTTACCAAAGCAGTCCTGATGGGTGATGTTTGAGTATCAAACTGGGTTTGAATATAATGCAATGCACCCAAAAAATCCTTAAAAGGTCCGCCAGGCAAAGGATTTTTTGCTTCATGACGTTCATTTTCGGCAAACACGGCCAAGCCTCGCTGTTGATAAATACGTTCTGATGCATCTGAAAACAGTACCGAATCCCCGTCAAAGGCTATACGCAACTGGCTGGACGTATTGGTCAATGAAGAGCCGCATAAAATGGTCGCTGCTGCAAAGCCGGCATCCAGAGTCTTGACAACATCATCAGCATTGGTTGATAAAAACAAATGCGCTCCAAATGCAGACATATAGTGGTAAGGTGATGACCCGCTGGTAAATGCAGCACGGGTAATAGCCAAGCCATGATGGGCAATGGAATTAAAAATCCGTAAGCCTGTATCAGCACTATTTTGAGACAACAAGATGATTTCAACAAAAGGATCATCAAGACAACTCTCATTGAGCGCCAATAATTTCTTAACCAAAGAAAATCCGTAGCCGGGCGTCAATATTTCGTCTTCATGTTCTATCTGATAATGACAAAAAGCCTCTTTGCCTTGGGTTTCAAATATCGTATGAGAATCATCCAGATTAAATAAAGCCCTGGAGGAAACGGCGACAACCAATTTTTGTTTGCTCATAATCGCAATAGCCTTGTCACTCAATATTACCTGACTAAAACGGCATTAATATTAAGTGATTTTTTTATTTTAGCGGCATACAAAGCCGCGTTCTCTTTATTTTTAAAGCCCCCCACGTTAAGTTGATACGACTTTGAGTTATTAATATCAACGGCTGTCACTTTAACGGGAATGCCTTTTTCCAGCAATTGAGCCGCTTTTCTTTTAGCATCACTCAGTTGCTTATAGGTGGTCAGATTAACAGACCACCCGGAAGCAACCTTGGCATTGCTTGTTTTCTTGTTGGCGGTTGTGACTTTAACCACGGTCTCAGATGGTTTATTCTTTTCTGCAGCCGGTATCCCTATCTTTTTTTGAACACTGGATTTGTTGAGGTCTGTCTGTTTTTTAACACCCCCCACCGCATTACTTTTTGACAAATCAGGTGACAATTGAGATTGATCACTACCATTTTCTTGTAATTCCATTTTCTTTTTTGACGAACCTTTTTCGACCGTTGCTTCTGAGCGTTTTATATTTTCCGGCAATACTGTCATAGCCTTTGAATTATCAAACCCCGCAACGTTATTAACCTTTTTATTTAACAACTCACCAGGCAGTTCACTGTTGTTAATATCCATATCAGCATTTTTTTCAGAAATACTGCTCATATCTTCTTCAAGCATGGAAACCAGTTCAGTTAATTTTGACACATCACTTTTTACACTTGAAACGATTACACCCATAATCACTGCCGACAATAAGGCTACCATTCCAAAACTCAACGAAGCGTAAGTGATGAATTTGGCTTTTTTAACTTTATTTTCATAGTCACTTATCTGCTCTTTAATACTTTCCTGCTCGGCTACAACAGAGCTGAAGGCCTTTATTTCTGACTCATTATTTAAAGGTTCTTGCGGATAAATTGTCTGGTTACTAGCGGGGTTTGGCATCACTTCTTCCTGATTTTCTTTTTGAAGCAAAAAGGAATTATCGAGGTCTTTATCAAACGCACACTCACTGTTCTTCCAATCGAAAATAGCATTATCAGTCGCTACAGCAATTCGTTCTTTAAATTCATTAACCCAACTGACATGATCAATCGCTCGGCTACTTGAAGCGTCTTCATCCAATAGGTCATTAACCTCTTCAATCAGTGTTTCATCAAAATCAGCGCTAAAATGACTAGCAAAAACCGGAACTTCTTCAGTTTCTATCCGCTTATTTTGCTCTGCCGGCTCAATAGACTCAATAACCGACAGAGCAAATTCTGATGTATCATCAAGCCGCTGACCATCTGACTTGTCATTAGTTTTTTCAGGTTCATCATCATGATTATCAAAGCCCGCATCAACCAGTAATCTGTCGATGGCATCTTCATCTTGTATCTCATCAAAGTCAGTTCTGGAATGAATAACTAAATCCTGAATTTCTTCGACGGCTGTTAGTCTATCTTGTTCAGCGGATTCAACAGGCTCAACGATAAACTGATCAACATCTGAAAATTTATCAGCCAGATCTATATCATCAATCACTCGGGACTTTGCGTCCCGATCATCTTCTTCAAGATCATCTTTGACCTCAAACTCTGATCTGACCAATAAGCTATCGATAATTTCGTCATCGTCATTGAAATGCTTCAAAGGGACAAGGGATGGTTCTTCTTTATCCCGCGTCAGATCCAAATCAGCCAAAATAAAATCATCCTCTTCCTCAGCGTTGAACTCAGCGGAAAAACTATTCCGTCGGTGTATTTGTTTTTTAGTCATAGTTGAGTTAATGGATAAAGTGGTAGTAGTAATAACAATAAAAACAGTGATTTTTTATCGACATTAAAAAAATATTGCCTTATTCTAATACCAATAAAATTTAATGTTCATAAAGTTTTAATCATTTAATGCTAAACTTCTAAAAAATAATTTTATTAAAAATATAATGCAACTAGCTATTACTGTTTTAGGGAACCATCAGATCAACTTTATCGGTGAAATATTGCCCGTTGTGCGTGATTGCAACTGTAATATCTTGGAAATAAGATCATCCCATCTTGGCCAATCTGCAGCTGCTTATCTGCTAATTCAAGGCAACTGGAATCAAATTGCCAAATTTGAAAACACCTTGGACAACATCCAGAAGCGTCTGGCAATTAAAATCCATACCTTGCGACCTGATCAAAAGGACAAAGATAAAGACAAAGGTAAAGATTGCATACCTTACTCATTGGAAACCATTTCACTGGATAAGGATAGCGTCGTAGAGTCTATCACCACTTTTTTATTTGATCGTGATATTACCATAGAAGAAATAACCGGCAGCTCATATCAAGCTCCCTATATTCAATCGGCTGTTTTTTCAACCAAGTTTGTCATTTTAATCCCGCCCCAACTCCCTCTTTTATCACTACGGGAAGAATTTCTGGATTTTTGCGATGAATTAAATATTGATGCCATTCTTGAACCCATAAAACGTTAGGATTAATAATGACCGCGATAAGTATTGGCAGTGCCGTACCTAATTTTGAAGCACCGTCTACCGGTAATAAAACCATTAAAATAACTGATTACCGAGGCCACTTTGTCGTTATTTATTTTTACCCCAAAGATAATACGCCCGGTTGCACCCAGGAGGGTCAAGCCTTCCGTGACAATATTAAAAAATTTACAACATTAAACACTGTTATTTTAGGCGTCTCCCGCGATACCGTCCGTGTACATGATGGCTTTAAATGCAAACAGGAATTTCCTTTTGACCTGCTTTCAGACACGGATGAAAAACTTTGCCAATTATTTGACGTTATAAAACTAAAAAACATGTACGGCAAACAGGTTCGAGGAATCGAGCGCAGTACCTTTCTGATTGACCCTAATGGCATACTGATACGCGAGTGGCGCAAAGTAAAAGTTAAAACCCATAGCGAAGATATTCTGGAGGCTTTAGCAGAAACGACTAAAAACAGCTCTGCCCCGGCATAATTCTGCAAGCATTAACCATTCCTGTAAATTGCAAATAATCCCTCATGAATATTCGAACAGCGCCTGATAAAAAACTCTTTGTTTTGGATACCAATGTACTCATGCATGATCCGGCTGCCATCTTCCGCTTTCAGGAACATGATATCTTTATCCCCATGGTTGTTCTGGAAGAACTGGATCATGCTAAAAAAGGTTTAACAGAAATTGCCCGCAATGTAAGACAAGTCAGTCGTTTTCTGGATGAATTAATCCAGGATGCCAACCAACAAACGCTCAACGACGGACTGCCTTTATCTCGCATAGAGCACGGGCCTAAAGTTGATGCCATTAAAGATATGGGGCGATTATACTTTCAAACCAGCAATATGACAGCTTTACTGCCTGAAAGTATGCCTGGCAACATTGTAGATAACTCTATACTCAAAATTGTCTTGGCACTGACCAAAGAGCTGCCGAACGTCACTATTATATTGGTATCCAAAGATATCAACATGCGTATCAAAGCAGCCACTTTAGAATTAACGGCTGAAGATTATCATAATGATCAAACCCTGGAAGATATTGATCTTCTCTATTGCGGAGCCTCTGCTTTAGATAACGATTTTTGGAATGACCACGGTACCAAAATGGAATCCTGGCAAGAAAAAGATAAAACTTTTTATCGTCTGGACGATCCGCTGGTTACTGAATGGTATCCCAACCAGTATTTATATTTAGATGATGATTCAAATTTTGAAGCCATCGTCAGATCGCGTGAAGGACAGATTGCAGTTTTTGAGCTAGCCAAAGATTATCGTACAAAACACAACAGTATCTGGGGAATTACTGCAAAAAATCGGGAACAGAACTTCGCCCTGAATGTTTTATTAGACCCTGAATGTGACTTTGTAACCTTGTTAGGGCCGGCAGGTACAGGAAAAACCTTGCTGGCTTTAGCCGCAGGACTGGTTATGACTATGGAGAAAAAAATATACAGCGAAATCATCATGACCCGAGAAACGGTATCTATTGGTGAAGACATTGGTTTTCTTCCCGGCACTGAAGAAGAAAAAATGGCACCGTGGATGGGCGCCTTAATGGATAATCTTGAACTGCTGGGCAGTCGCTTGGGACAAAATGAATGGGAGCAAGGAGCGACCAAAAACATACTCATGAATCGGGTTAAAATAAAATCCATTAATTTTATGCGAGGCAGGACTTTTCTTAATCGGTTTATGATTATTGATGAAGCCCAAAACCTGACCTCAAAGCAAATGAAAACGCTGATAACCCGGGCCGGGCCAGGAACAAAAATTGTATGTATTGGCAACCTGTCACAAATAGATACCCCTTATCTAACGGCAACAACCTCTGGTTTAACTTATGTGGTAGACCGCTTTAAAAATTGGCCTCATGGTGCACATATCACGTTGCTCAGAGGAGAGCGTTCACGGTTGGCTGATTATGCTTCAGATACCTTGTAGTCGCCAGACAGGTCTGTAAGTTTAAAGCGCGACGATTTTACAGAGTCCATCTCTTCAAGGGATGTTATCTGTATGAATAGACAGCAAAGTAAGCTGAAAATATTCCAGTCTTCACACCCGATTTTATTCAATCAACGTATTATCCCCCCATTCATTTTACCTTGAGCCACACGTATCAAGCCATCGCTTGACGCCGGCTTTTGCAAAGCCGGCCCGCCCAAAAGATGCTGAACAAAAAAACCGACCGTTGCACGTCGTGTCGTAATGCGCACCTGACGAGAATCCGCCGTACCACTTCGGCAGATACCGTAACCGAAACGATCCGGCTCGTCCAACATCTGCACATGATCAGCATCCTTCAGCGTCAGCTGCACGGTTCCAGACGGTGCTTGCTCAAAAAAACGTTCGTAGTTGGTTGACTTCGGTGCGCAAACGCTGGAAGCACGCCAGGCAACTTCCGCACCGATAAGAAGCAACGGTACCCGTAAACTGCCAAGCAAACCATGCACCACTGACACATTGCCGTTGTCATCAGGATCAATGGCCACTACACTGGCAAACACGCCGTAACGGGCTGCGGCAAGCACAGCGTCCTTTCCGCCCATCGAATGACCGGCAACGCCAATTCTCTTGGCATCAACCCCTTGCGTTTTAATCAACCAGTCAGCGATAACATTCGCGTTATGGGCTAACTCTATATCGTTGGTAAAAAGCGAATACCAGCCATGCACGGCCACAATAAATCCGCGTGATGCAAGTGCGCGTGCGTAACTCTCATACTGATCATCCGTTGCCATAAGGCCGGGCAAAAAAACAATGGAAGGCGCGAATGCCTTGGGATGAGCAGGCTGAAACAAGGCAACCAGCAAATCTTCGCCTTGATGATTCACAGTTATTCGCTTAGAAACAACGGGTTCCGGGCCGGGGCCAGCCAAATCTCCATACGGCATATCAACAGCATCCATGACCAGCGTTTGGCTAGGACTTAGTATTCCAACAGTACTACAGCCAACCGTCAAAAAAGACAGGATACCGGCAAAGATAAGTTTTAGATGCATTTGTAAGATCCAATGAAACATAATAAAAAAATACCCCGTCCGGGTACAGATAAAAAACAAAAATCGAAACTTTGACCGTCCTTATTTAAGAAGGTTCAGAATATAAATGCTATCTAGCCATTTTTTAAACAAATCTTGACCCTCTTACCGTGAGGGAGAGGTTATAATATAAATTAATCATGATTCGTTAAACCCCCGTTTTTTCTTAAATACAAACCTCTTTACCATGAATTTATTAATCAAATACCTGTCGCTTTGCTGGTTTAAAAATAATCCCGTTGATTTATTTCCCTCAAAATCATTTATGTGGAAAACGGTCGCGTTTTATCTCATTTCAGGCATTATTGTTGAGGGTCTTATTTCTGATCCTGCCGATGGCACGTTGGAAGTCATGTTACGAACCATTATGGCTTTTTCGTCTGTCGCCACTTTAGTGTTCTTCATCAAAAAACGGCAAAATTTCTATCAATTATTTACGGCTATTTTTGTCTGCGAAAATTTTATTATGACGCTGGCCACTGTCACCGAAGGACTATATTTTGCAATGGTAATGCAACATCATGAATACGCGGAAGAAATATCAATTGGCATCGGTGTCGTGCTGGTTGGCTGGTATTTAGCGATTGTCAGTTATATTTTGCGACAAGCCTTTGCCTTTAAAATGAGCCTTAGCGTTATTTTAGCGTTTAGTTATTTTATTTTAACTTACGGCATTCCGATGCTGTTTATGGATATCTAAAAAAACAGACTGGTTCCTGTGAACCAATGCAGGCTGTTTCTTTTATGTAACAATGTCCGTGTTTTGTAAGGGCAATCCCTTGCGGTTGCCCTTACATCATGGCATCAAAGGGCTGGCGTAAAGCCCGCCCCTACAAAAAATGTCCCGCTTCGTGAGGAAAAGCAAAATATTGGATTTGATATAAATAAATTGATTTGCGCCTTGCATCGTTTAAAAATCTGATTGATTAATAATCGATATTTTAAAGCCGCCCTGCCCTACAAAATCGTAAAAACCTTGATCAATAATACCTAGATCAGTGAGTTGCTGTAGATTAAGGTGCTTATCAATTATGGTTGATTTGACTAAAACAAGTTCTCTGGCTGAAAGCTCACCGGCCAACCAGGCAGCCAAGCTGTCTGAGGTTATATCCCAAGATTCTTTAATAGCGGCATTATCCAGCTCAACAATATCCGGTGACCAGATGACAACTTTTTGTTGTGATACTTGTTTTAAAATATCCGTTATTGAATGAGCGATAGAGTAATTACTTTTAAGACCTTTTATTAGCAAGGCCATCTGCTGCATGGCTAAAATCGCCATTCTGTGGGCGGTGATGTCATCAAATTGCCAGCGCTGTTGTGCGACTCTGACTTGGTCGGCAAATGCACCTCCACCCGGAACAATAACTACTGAGTTATCTGCATAATTTTGCTCCAGTTTATTTAGGCAGTTAACCAGCGTATCCGCTTTTAACAAGCTGCCGCCCAGTTTAACGACGATCATTTTTCTGTCAGTTGTTGCAACAAATCAAGCAAGGCTGCGGCTTTGTCAAAACTCTCTTGATATTCATCGTCTACCACAGAATCATTAACGATACCGCCACCTGCCCAACAACGAATAGTGTTTTTAGAATGAACCAAGGTTCTAATGGCAATGTTGGTGTCCATGTTGCCATTAAAACTCATATAGCCGATAGCGCCACAATAAACGCCGCGCCGGTTGGGCTCCAGTTCTTCAATGATTTCCATCGCCCGAATCTTGGGTGCGCCGGTAATTGATCCGCCCGGAAAACAGCTTTTTAATAAATCCAGTGCCTGTTGATCCTCAGCCAATATGCCGGTTACGGTACTGACTAAATGATGCACGGTGGCATAACTTTCCACATTAAATATAACCGGTACTTTAACCGAACCTTTTTTGCAGGTTTTGCTAATATCATTACGCAGCAAATCAACAATCATCAGGTTTTCTGCTTTGTCTTTATGGCTGTTTTCAAGTGACTTTATTTCCGCCAGATCTTCTGCATCATCCAGTTTTCTGGGACGTGTACCTTTAATGGGTTTGGTTTCAACCAGGCCTTGGGTCAGCTTTAAAAAACGCTCTGGAGATGAACTTAAAATTTGCACGTCAGGCAAATTAAGATAAGCACTGAAAGGGGCTGCATTTAATTCGCGCAGTAACAGATAAGCAGTCCAGGGATTACCTTCGCATTCAGCGACAAATCGTTGCGCCAGATTGACTTGATAACAATCACCTTCCTTAAGGTATTGTTTAATCCGGTTAAAGGCTTTTGTGTATGCAAACTTGTCCATATTGGACTCAATCGGACCAATGACTTTAAAGGACTCTTTGGTTTGCTGTTCAGGTAATTGGCTAAATCGGGCGATTAAATCGTGCCAGTGTTGTTCATCACAATCATGCCCGACCATCACACTTTTCTGTTGCTGATGATCGACAATAACAGCCCATTTATAAATACCAACGGCCATATCGGCAATATGTTCTGCATCTTTGGCAATAACAGGCAAGGTTTCTAGTCGACGTGCCAAATCATAAGAAAAATAACCTATGGCACCGCCATTAAATGGATAATTATCCTCGCTGATAAAATCAGCTATAAGCTGTTCTTTAACCAGATCAAAGGGATCGGCACTGGATGTTACCGTTTCATGATTACGGGTAACTTTTGTTATACCACCTTGCGTTACTAAGGTGCATATCGGATCAGTTGCGATAATATCGTAACGTCCCTGGCTGCAACCCGGATAACCACTATCTAAAAAAACGGACCAAGGATGACCTGCAATTGAGGAAAAAAGCGCTGAACTATCAGCAAAATAAGGCAGTTGAAAAGTAAGTTGTTTGGATATCGGCATTTATAAAGCAGTTTGGGTGGAGAAACGAAATAACCTGAAAACTGACAAGGCAGCTACCGGGAAAAATTTGTTAAAGGCCTGTAGCTAACTGAACTGAAAAAGCATATAAACTGCCGTTAAATAAAATTAGGCATCTTATTTTAAAAGTGTAATCATAAACTTATTAATGACTGGTTTCCAGTGACATAATGGCATAAACCCTTTTTTTACAGAATTAATCGCCTTTTATTTACCACAAAGACTTAAAATTTCACGATTGTTAGGTCATATTATTTCAAGAAGTTAACGGTTGCTCATGTTAAGTTACGCTCAGGTAAGCTGCAATAAATAAATCACCACCGAATAAACCTATGTAAAATCCCCTAATATGTGGCAATTTTTGTTTTGGATATTTAGCTAATGGGTCTAATTGAGGCACATTGCAAATAACACAACGTACAATAAACTAACCGCTTTAACTCGACACCAAACGAGTATCTTAGCAATAAACGATTATTTAATATGCCTTATCTCTTTCTTTGCATTATTTTGCTTATTAGCGGTTGCGCTCTTAAAAAACCCGGGCATGCACCTACCATTTTTGCTGAACCGCATGCCGCAACTTCGTTTGTTATGCCTACCGTTAAAGAACGAATGCTCTACCTGGCCCGCCAGGAATGGGAATTGTTCGGCAGACCCGAAGTTAATTATGATAGTGAGCCACCAACAATCACTTATTCAAATACAGTCACCCAGGGGCGCGAAACCCTACCGCCTTTTTTTAGCCGGATATTCATGTATTGGTATACGGTGACAGACTTGCCGATAATCGGCTATGACGGGGAAATAAGGCCTTGGTCAGGCGCTTTTATTATCTGGTTAGCCCGGAGTGCCGGTGTACCGGAAAGTGATTTACCTTCTACTGTTTTGCATTGGGATTATATTCAGCATGTACTGGCAGCAGGTTCCAAAAACAACTTTGTAAGTCATGCCATCAACGCATACTCTCCCAAGCCAGGAGACATTATTTGCGCACCCCGGGGGGAAGCTTTTATCCAGTCAATTAACAACTATAATGATCTAAAGCGTGGGCCTTACCACTGTGATTTAGTCGTTGCAAAACGGCCCGGCGAACTTGATGTGATAGGAGGCAATGTGATGGATGCAGTTAGTATGGCGCATATAAAACTGGATAAAACAGGCAAGGTGCTGCCCACAAAAAACAGACCTTGGTTGTTAGCGATAGAGCAACGAAAGTAAAAACGAAGCCTGATTTTGTTGAACAATTGTTTAATGAGTTAAGCTTAATATACCTCACGGCAAATAATCTGGAGCACCCTGTATGAAAGTAAGCTATTTTATTTATGCGACTATCGATAACTCGTCAGCTATACCAAGTTTGGCTGAATTCCAGGCGGGCGGCATTAATGCAGCGCCCCTTGAAATGGTCTGTTATCGAGATATTGCCGCTGTTGTGAGTGCCATTGATGTTAATTTCTCATTAGGAGAAGCCTCGACCGAACAAGAAGAAAATCATCAGGCACATCTTTTAAGCTATCAACAAGTTAACGAATTTCTACTTAAAAAGGCCGACATCATAGGCATGTTGCCCCTCAAATTCGGCTTTACGGCCAGTAGCCATCAAGACGTTGAAAAAGTTCTGGAGCAGGCCTACATCCAACTAAGAACCTACCTTGATAAACTTAAAGGAACGATGGAACTGGTCATCCAGGTTTCCTGGGAATTACCCCAGATACTTCAGTCGATTATAAAAGATAATCCCGAGTTGGCAAGTGCTGACCCGCTACAGACAGGCAGACTGCTTTTTGAAGCGGCCGAGCTAAAAAAAAGAAACTTTGTTGCCGCTATTCATCGCCATTTGTCGCCTTGCTCAAAAGATTACTCGGACGCCCCCCTAAAAACCGAAGCCATGATTTTTAACCGCAGTTATCTGGTTGAAAAAGATAAGGAATCACTGTTCGACGATGCCGTGGACTTGGTAGCAACAGAGTTTGAAGAGCTGCTAATGTTTCGTTATATAGGCCCTCTGCCAGCGTATAGTTTTGTTAATATCGAATTAAATCAAGGCAACTTTGCGATGGTGGACAATGCCAGAAAAACATTACAGTTGCCGGAGAAAGCTTCTTGGGAAACCATAAAATCAGCCTATCGGCAGTTAATTCTCGCTCATCATCCCGATAGAAATCCGGATAATCCGCAAGCCGTACAAGCGACCAAAGCCGTGATCGAAGCTTACGATATTGTGAAAGCGTATTGTCATAGCTTGTCGGAATTTGGAGAACCGAACTCATCCAACGAAATCTCCTTCGCCAAAGAAGTCGTCGAGCAAGCGTTTATCGTTGATACCAAAGGTGCGGTATTGGCGCGTACAAATACACCTAAAAATCCTGCATGAACAAAACTATCGGCATAGATCTTGGCACAACGAATAGCTGTATGGCCGTAATCGTCGACGGCGAGCCGTTTATCATACCGAACGCAGAGGGCGAACGAACAACGCCCTCCGTGGTTGCCTTTACCCAAGAGGGACTCCGACTCATCGGTACACCGGCCAAGCAACAACAACTTAACAATCCACACACCACCCTCACCTCAATCAAACGTTTCATGGGTCGTCAGTGGGACGAAGTTTCAGAGGAAATGGCAGTCGTTGCCTACCCTGTTGCAAAAAGCGCTAACGGTGAGGTTATCGTCACGATTTATGGTACGCAGTACACTCCTCAAGAAATCAGTGCCATGCTTCTTAAAAAGCTGAAGATGGATGCCGAAAACTATCTTGGCGAAAATGTGACTAAAGCCGTCATCACGGTTCCTGCTTACTTTAACGATGCTCAACGCAAAGCCACCAAGGATGCCGGAAAAATAGCGGGGCTGACTGTTTTACGAGTTATCAACGAACCGACTGCAGCTTCACTCGCCTACGGATTAGATAAGGCAGATGATCAAACGATTCTGGTTTTCGACCTGGGCGGTGGCACTTTTGATGTCTCAATTCTTGATCTAGGTGCCGGCCTGTTTGAGGTAAAAGCGACCAACGGTGACAATCATCTAGGTGGCGATGATTTTGACAAAGAGATTGTCGATTGGCTAATCGATGCGTTTAAAAATGAGCAAGCAATAGATTTAGCCGCAGACCCCATTGCTCTGTTGCGCCTTTACGAAGCCGCCGAGAAAGCCAAGATTGAACTCTCAACTCAGCGGGTAACACACGTTGACCTGCTGTTTATCGCTGGCTCCAAGCACCTGAGTATCGAACTCTCCCGTGCGCAATTAAACGACCTGTGCGCACCACTGATCGCCCGTACCGTCGGCCCTCTTATGCAGGCACTTGCCGATGCAAACTTGAGCCCAAGCGCCATTGATCACATCGTGCTGGTTGGCGGCATGACCCGTATGCCGGCCATTCAGGATAAAATTAAAGAATTGATGGACAAAGAACCGCACCAAAACATCAACCCGGACGAAGTAGTCGCCCTCGGTGCCGCAATTCAGGCAGGCATTTTACTCGGTGAAGTTAAAGATATTTTGCTACTGGATGTCAACTCGTTATCACTCGGCATTGAAACCAAGGGTGGCGTCTTTACAAAATTGATTGATCGAAACACCCCCATCCCGACCCGAAAGATAAAGACCTTCACTACGGCTGAGGACAACCAGGAATCGGTTGAGATTCATGTCCTCCAAGGCGAGTCGGAGATGGCGGCCTTTAATAAATCGCTGGGCACGTTCCGGCTTGTTGATATTCCACCGGTGCGACGCGGTTTGCTTGAGATTGATGTCACGTTTGACATCGATGCCAATGGCATCATCCATGTGAAGGCCGAAGACATTATCACTGGCAACGAACAAGAAATTGAGATCAAAGGCAGCTCAAACCTTAGCGAGGCTGAAATCAACCGTATGATAAAACAGGCCGACGAATATGCCAGTACCGCGCACCAGTTGCATGAACTGGCGCACGTGCGCAACCTTGCTGACGTCCTTGCCTCTGAAATTGAACTCTCGCTAAACGAGTATTACAACCGAATTAGCGAAGCCGAAGAAGCAATGATCAGGGAGTGCATCACGGCATTACGGCAGGTCATGAAAGAGGTCGACATCAATAAAATTCGTCATTGCACAGTTGCCCTGGTTGAAGCCTCGCAAGTCCTTAACGACGATTCCTGACCCTCCTATCCTCTAGGAGGGTAATCCTGTTCAATGCGAAGGCTCTAAAATTTGGACTTTATGAGAATCATAGTGAGTAAATAATAAAAAATTTCGATCAACACAACACTTATAAATAGCTGAAAACGCCCAAGCCGTCATCCCGGCATGGACTGCCGGGATCCAGTTGCCATGGATGGCATTCGTAACGTATCCACTTGCTGATTTTAAATCGTATGTTATTGTGTTATCGACTGTAAATCACATAGACCCAAAACTTGCAAACCGATAACGATTTTACGTAAACTATGTCGATCCTCACTTCATTGCCAATGCCTATTATGAAATCAACAACCCTAATCATGACTGGCTTGATCTTGACAAGCTTGCTCAGCGGGTGCTCAGTACACAAACCCGTCAGCAGCACCGCCCTCAAACCTCAAGCTCAAGCTCAAGCTCAGGCTCAGGCTATCCCCAAAATGGCTTATATCCCATCTCCGCGCCTGCCCGGCCAATTGACCGTGGATAATATTCTGCAAGATTACAGCGCCTACACATCGAAAAAACTCAACCCCTATTTTGCCAAGGCCAACGTGTCCTATCCTCCCCGAGAAGTCACCTTTATTGCCTTGAAACAGGAAAAAAAACTCGAACTATGGGCCAGAAGCGCCGGTGAGTTCCGGTTCATTCGCGACTATGACATCAAGGCCGCCAGCGGCGTGTCCGGCCCCAAATTACGCCAAGGAGACAAACAGGTGCCGGAAGGCATTTACCGCATCGAAGGGCTGAATCCCAACAGCCATTATCACTTGTCGATGAAAATAAATTACCCCAACGAATTTGACCTCTTCCATGCCGAACAAGAAGGACGCACAGCTCCGGGTTCTGATATTTTTATCCATGGTAAATCCGCCTCCGTTGGTTGCCTGGCCATGGGCGATGAAGCGATAGAAGAACTTTTCGTCCTTACCGCGCAAGTAGGTGCCGAAAATGTAAAAGTAGTAATTGCACCACATGACCCCAGAACCTATCCTCTGGAAACTGACTCCAAAGCACTTCCACAATGGACTCCAGCGCTTTATTCGCTCATCTCCGGTGAAATAAAAGCCCTGTCACCATGGATGAAGTCGACAAAAACTGGAACTAACCCACTGTCCACTATTACTTTTCTTCCAAAACGCGAGTAAAATCTTTTAATTTAAGCGAGAGCCTTTTATGTCTGAAGGGCTCCTGTTAATTTTTGTCTTTTATATTATTTATCTCATTATGAAAAAATCAAAAACCACCCCAGAAAAGCCAGCCTCAAAAGTTAAAGCAGAACAGCCCATTGCGACCACAGTAACGAAAGTAGCGTCTAAAAAACCCAGTCCCGTTAAAACATCCTCTAAAAAAGCATCCGTCGCGGTTCCTAAGTCGATTGCTATGACTCCGGAAACACCTCCGTCTGAACGCGTAGGTTTAACCGCAGGCAGCATTTGGCATTACTTGGCTGAACATGGCGCTACCCAAGTTGCAAAATTGATTAGAGAGCTTACCGAAGAAGAAAAAATCATCCAACGCAGTATTGGCTGGTTAGCCCAAGAAGGCAAAATAACGATTGCTATCGTTAACCGGGCTGAAACCATAGCGCTAAAAGAATAATTTTTTATTATGCAACATTCAGCCCCCCTCTTTTTCTAAATAAGGGCGGGCTGAATAATTACCTCTATTGAGTCAATAAGTTTGAATGAGCCGCTAAAAGTTGCGCACAAAGAATCATCGCCTACGAACCACTTGATAAGGACGGGCAATATAGCCCAGCGGAATGCTCCACACATGCACCAAGCGGCTGAAGGGAAAAACCAAAAATATCGTCATACCCAAAAACAAATGTAATTTAAAGACAATCCCGATGTTGCTGATTTGATCAGCCGCACCACTACGAAAAGTAACAATGCGTTGTGCCCACTCCGACAGTAACAACATGTTGGAACCATCAGAATGATAAATTGAAATAGGTAACGTCAGTAGACCCAGCGCCAACTGTACGCCAATCAACAACAAAATAAAAATATCCATGCGGCTACTGGTTGCACGAATACGGGCATCCGTTAAACGACGACGTATCAATATATAAATACCTTTAGCACAAATCCCGCCAAAAATACCCCCGGCTACAACCGCCAATAGTTGCTTGGCCGAGGTGGACAAGCCCAAGCCATGATAAATTGCTGGCGGCGTCAATAAGCCAGCGAAATGTCCGACAAACAATAACAAAATGCCGATATGAAATAGATTGCTACCCAAGCGTAATTCTTTGGCACGCAGAAATTGACTGGAACCCGTACGCCAGGTGTATTGATCACGGTCATAACGGGCTATGCTGCCTATTATAAATACGCTGATGGCGATATAGGGGTAATAACCAAATAATAAAGTATTAAGATAATCCACGATTGACTCCTACTCAAGAGAACGATTTTGCGCTTTTAAATACTGATCGCGCGGCGTTATAGTGATTGGACTGACGGTAGTTGTTTGACTTTTACACGCATCCCGAGTCCCCATAAAGCTGACGGCTTCTTCCTCCCATATTTCATCCATGTTGACCAAGGTTTCATCCTCACCTTCCGTGGCGGCTTGCAGGCGAATTTCCCCCAGCGCTTCGGGGTCGCCTGCAAAACCGGCCAGTGCGTCAAAAATTGCGCTAAACTCGCTGCCACGTTCTGTCAGTCTTGCGCCCAACAAACTTAACACCGGCATCGCATCGTGCAATAACTGCACGGCTTCTGTCTGTTCCTGTTGTGACAGAAACTCCAGAAATAACGGAATGTAATCCGGCAATTCATGCGTGGACATTTCAAAGCCGTGCGCTTCATACATCTGTAACAGATTAACCATGGCTTGGCCTCGGTCGCGGGATTCGCCATGAACATGCTCAAAAATATGCAGCGACAAAAATCGTCCCCGATCAAATAAGGCCACATAAGCTTCTTGTGCATCCAGCAGATCGACGCCGCGATAAGTATCAATCAGTGCCAGCACTGATTTTTTATGCGTTTCCAATAACAGATTTTCCTGTTCAATAACGCCGGCCATTTCATCTAATGCCGCCAGCATTTCGGCTTCTGGGTAGCTCAGCAATACCGATAAAACTTTTAATGTAAGCATCATGGCTCCTTATTTTGCAGGTTCTACTTTAATGGGAATTTTGATTGGAATACCACCACTGCGTTGCGGCTTGCTGTTACCGCCAAACAGGTTGGTGTCACTATTGCCGGAAGAACAGCCACTACCAAAACTAAAACCACAACCACCTTGTTCGCCATAGGCATCAAAGGTTGTGCTGGCGTATTCACGATGACTGGTTGGAATCACGAAGCGATCTTCGTAATTGGCAATCGCCATATATCGGTACATATCTTCAACTTGCAACTGGGTCAAATCCACGCGTTCCAACACATCAGTATTAATGACACCATCAACGGTTTTACTCCGCATATAAGCCCGCATCGCCAGCATTCTTTCCAAGCCCAGCACGACAGGCTCTTCTTTGCCTGCGGTCAGTAAATTGGCTAAATACTGTACCGGAATACGTAAGGAACGCACGTCAGGAATATCACCATCCATACCGATTTGGTCGTTTTCCGCCGCAGATTGAATCGGTGATAAGGGTGGCACATACCACACCATCGGCAGGGTGCGAAATTCAGGATGCAACGGAAACGCAACTTTCCAGTCTATCGCCATTTTATAAACCGGTGATTCTTGCGCAGCCGTTAACCAGGATTCAGGAATACCGACTGCTCGGGCCTCGCGTATCACCTCTTTATCGTTAGGGTCGAGGAAAATATCCAACTGTTGTTGGTACAAGTCCTGCTCGTTCTCGCAACTGGCCGCTGCTTCGATACGATCCGCGTCATACAGCAATACGCCTAAATAACGAATCCGCCCGACGCAAGTTTCCGAACATACGGTCGGCTCCCCGGCTTCGATGCGCGGATAACAAAACGTGCATTTTTCCGATTTTCCGGTTTCCCAGTTATAGTAGATTTTTTTGTACGGACAGGCAGAAACACACATCCGCCAACCCCGGCATTTATCCTGATCGATCAAAACAATGCCGTCTTCTTCGCGCTTGTAAATTGAGCCGCTGGGACAGGCAGCAACACAGGTCGGATTAAGACAATGCTCACACAAACGCGGTAAATACATCATGAAAGTATTTTCAAATTCACCGTACATGGCTTTCTGGATGTTATTGAAATTGGTATCACGCGAACGGGATGAAAATTCCGTACCCAGAATTTCCTCCCAGTTCGGACCACCTTCAATTTTTTCCATGCGCTCGCCGGTAATCACCGAATAAGGGCGTGCAGTCGGCGGATTTTTTGATTCTTTGGCGGTATGTAAATGCTGGTAATCAAAATCGAACGGTTCGTAATAATCGTCAATCTCAGGTAAATCAGGGTTGCCGAAAATATTACGCAATATTTTGTGTTTACTGCCTTGACGCGGCTCAATCTTGCCGTTGATTTTTCGTAGCCAACCGCCGTTCCACTTGTCCTGATTTTCCCACTGTTGTGGAAAACCGATACCCGGCTTGGTTTCAACATTATTAAACCAGGCGTATTCAACCCCTTTACGCGAGGTCCAGACGTTTTTACAAGTAACCGAGCAAGTGTGGCAACCGATACACTTGTCCAGATTTAACACCATACCTATTTGCGCGCGAATATTACGCGGTTTTTTTCCGGAATTATTCATTACGCTTTCTCCTGCTGATTGCCATCTTGATCCGGTTCTTCCAGCCAATCCACTTTGCTCATTTTGCGAATAATCACAAACTCGTCACGATTGGAACCCACCGTGCCGTAATAGTTAAAACCATAACTCAGCTGGGCGTAACCACCGATCATGTGTGTGGGTTTAAGCGTCGCCCGGGTGACCGAGTTATGAATACCGCCACGCCCGCCGGTTGTTTCTGCTCCCGGCATATTGACGATTTTTTCCTGGGCGTGATACATCATGCATAAGCCTTCCGGCACGCGCTGACTAACGACCGCTCTGGCAACCAAGGCACCGTTAACATTAAAAGCTTCTATCCAGTCATTGTCTTTAATGCCGACTTTTGCCGCATCAACTTCGCCCATCCACACGATTGGCCCGCCGCGTGACAACGTCAGCATTAGCAGATTGTCGGTGTAAGTGCTGTGTATGCCCCATTTTTGATGCGGCGTCAGAAAATTCAACACCAACTCATCATTGCCATTGGGCTTTTGACCCAGAATCGGCTTGATAGATCGGGTATCGACCGGCGGTTTATAGACGCACAAGGTCTCACCAAAAGCCCGCATCCAAGAGTGATCCTGATAAAACTGCTGGCGACCGGTCAAGGTGCGCCACGGAATCCGCTCATGGACATTGGTGTAACAGGCGTTGTAGCAAACTTGCTCGGATTCCAGGCCGCTCCAGGTCGGCGACGAGATAATTTTGCGCGGCTGCGCCTGAACATCCCGAAAACGAATTTTATCGTCTTCCCTTGGAAGTGCTAAATGCCTATGATCCCGTCCGGTGATTTTACTCAAGGCTTCCCAGGCTTTAACGGCAACATGGCCATTGGTTTCTGGTGCCAGCATCAAAATGACTTCGGTCGCATCAATATCGGATTCAATACGCGGCAGACCTTTACTGATACCTTCATCCGTCACCAGTCGGTTCAGCTCGCCCAATTGTTTGACTTCAGTTTCGGTATTCCAGGCGATGCCTTTACCGCCATTACCGACTTTGCTCAACAATGGCCCCAACGAGGTGAACATCTTGTAGGTGTTTGGATAATCACGCTCAACCACCACCAGCGACGGCATGGTTTTACCCGGAATCGGCTCGCATTCGCCTTTTTTCCAGTCCTTGACGTCAAAGGGCTGAGCCAGTTCT
Organism: Methylococcaceae bacterium; assembly: GCA_037129595.1. Taxonomy (GTDB): domain Bacteria; phylum Pseudomonadota; class Gammaproteobacteria; order Methylococcales; family Methylomonadaceae; genus Methylobacter_C. Next base: position 19,762 of record JBAXUR010000017.1, read on the forward strand.
CCGGGCGTATCATGCAAAACCGGCACGGCAACAATATCTTTTTCCAGTCCTAAATGGCCGGCGGTGAGTTCCGAGAACTTTTGGGCGATGCCCTTATAAATATCCCAATCAGAACGGGATTCCCAAGCGGGATCGACAGCTTTGGACAACGGATGGATAAACGGGTGCATATCCGAAGTGTTCAGGTCGTTTTTCTCATACCAAGTTGCGGTCGGCAGAATAATATCCGAATACAAACAGGTTGTGGACATCCGAAAATCCAACGTGACCAGCAAATCGAGTTTGCCCTCTGCGGCCGTTTCATGCCAGACCACTTCAGAGGGTTTGTCACTGTCGTCACCCAAATCTTTGCCCTGAACACCATGCTGTGTACCCAGTAAATACTTTAAAAAGTATTCATGCCCTTTACCCGAAGAACCCAGTAAATTGGAGCGCCACACAAACATATTGCGCGGAAAGTTTTTGGGATTATCGGGATCTTCGCAGGACATAAGCAAACTGCCGTCTTTCAGGCTATCCACGACATAATCGACCGGCGCTTTACCTGCTGCCTCCGCATCACGCAGCACTTGTAACGGGTTGGTCTGTAATTGCGGCGCAGATGGCAACCACCCCATACGTTCGGATCTGACGTTAAAATCGATCAAACTACCTTGCCAGTCTTCAGGCTTGGCGGTTGGCGCTAGAATTTCGCTGACTTTAAGGGTCTCGTAACGCCATTGACTGGTGTGATTGTAAAAAAATGACGTACTGTTCATTTGTCTAGGAGGACGTTTCCAATCGAGGCCAAACGCCAGCGGCAACCAACCGGTTTGCGGACGCAGTTTTTCCTGACCCACATAATGCGCCCAACCGCCACCGGACTGCCCGACACAACCACATAACATCAACATATTCATGATGCCGCGATAATTCATGTCCATGTGATACCAATGATTAATACCCGCACCCAGAATAACCATAGAGCGACCTTGGGTCTTTTCAGCGTTGGTCGCAAATTCCCGCGCCACCGCAATTACATTTTTCCGGGTAACACCGGTGATTTTTTCCTGCCACGCCGGCGTGTACGGAACATCATCATCATAAGAGCTCGCGACATTGCCGCCGCCCAAGCCCCGATCTATGCCGTAGTTGGCAACCAACAAATCGAACACTGTCGTCGCCAGCACTTCGTTACCATCGGCCAGTGTGATTTTTTTGACCGGCACATTGCGTATTTGAATAGCATCATGAGCGGAATGGGTAAAATGCGGGTGTTCAGAACCACCAAAATAAGGAAAGCCGACACTGGCAACCGCATCTTTACTATCAATCAAACTTAAACGTAAGCTTACTGCCTGATTATCTAGGGTTTTTTGTTCAATATTCCAATGCCCGCTTTCACCCCAGCGAAACCCAATAGAGCCGCAAGGCGGAACTATCTGACCATTGATTTCATCGTAAGCGACTGTTTTCCAATCTGGGTTATTGTCTTGACTTAAGTTGCCTAAAAAATCGGATGCTCTTAAAAAACGATCTTGCACATAACAGCCGTCTTGTTCTTTCAGCATAACCAGAAAAGGTAGATCGGTGTTTTCACGCACATAGGTATCGAAATAGGTAGAGACGCGATTAATCGCGTCGCTACGTTCGACATGAAATTCTTTGAGGATAACATGACCTATCGCCATTGCCAGTGCGGCATCAGTGCCTTGCTTGGGATGCAGCCACAAGTCGGCAAACTTACTGGCTTCCGAATAATCAGGACTAACCACCACAACCTTGGCACCCTTATACCGCGCTTCAGTCATAAAATGCGCATCGGGGGTACGGGTTTGCGGTACGTTTGAACCCCATAACATCAAAAATCCGGCGTTATACCAATCCGCTGATTCGGGTACATCGGTTTGCTCACCCCAGGTTTGTGGCGATGCTGGCGGTAAATCGCAATACCAGTCATAAAAACTCATACTCACACCGCCGATCAGCGACAAATAACGGCTACCAGCCGCATAAGACACCATAGACATGGCAGGAATAGGCGAAAAACCAATAATACGATCCGGGCCGAACGTTTTTACCGTGTAAATATTGGCCGCTGCGATAATTTCGTTCACTTCTTCCCAGTTAGCGCGAACCAAACCACCCAAGCCTCTTTTGGATTTGTATTCTGTACTTTTTATCGGATCTTCAACGATGGATGCCCACGCGTCAACCGGCTCCAACGTCAACCTGGCCTCACGCCATAATCTCACCAAACGTCCACGTATCATGGGATATTTAAGCCGATTAGCACTATACAAATACCACGAATAACTGGCACCGCGCGGACAACCTCGCGGTTCATGATTCGGTAAATCAGGGCGGGTACGCGGGTAATCCGTTTGCTGGGTTTCCCACGTCACCAGCCCGTTTTTAACGTAAATTTTCCAGCTACAAGAACCCGTACAATTTACGCCGTGTGTTGAACGCACTATTTTGTCGTGCTGCCAGCGCGAACGGTAACTGTTTTCCCAGCTCCGATCTTCATTGGTCACCACACCGTGATTACCGGAGAAAGTGTCTACTTTTTTCTTGAAAAACAGCAAGCGGTCGAGGAAATAACTCATAATAATTTACCTATAAAATCGTAGGGGCAATCCCTTGTGGTTACCCTTGGTCACTAAAAGCAACCATAAAGGATTGCCTTATATTTTGAAATAGCTAGCAGGGCATAGCCGCCTCTTTACGTGCGTAATACCACCACGTAATGGCTATGCAAGTGACATAAAAAACAATAAAGCAATACAACGCAGCGTCCGGCCTACCCGTCATGCTGATCGCCGTACCGTAACTCTTGGGGATAAAAAATGCGCCATAAGCGGCAACCGCAGAGCTAAAACCCAGCACCGCCGCCGCTTCCTTAGCGGCATCTTTCCTTGCTTTAGCCAATACTTCTGCCGCTTGTCCTTTAACTGCACACAAGCGCTCGGTCATAAAAATAACCGGAATCATACGAAAAGTTGAACCATTGCCTATCCCGGTAGTGATAAACAACAACATGAACATAACAAGAAAGCCCCAGAAATCACCCAGATTTCCCTCCGAAGGCATGAAATGTAATACCCCCAATACCGCTGCTATCATGATGACAAAGTTCCACAAAGTTACCTGCGCACCGCCCAGCTTATCAGCCAACCAGCCACCTACGGGTCTTATTAAGGCACCAACCAGCGGGCCTAAAAAAGCGTACTGTGTAGGATTAATATCAGGGAATAAAATTTTAATCAGCATGGGAAAGCCGGCTGAATAACCGATAAAAGACCCAAAAGTTCCGGTATACAGCCAGCACATCAACCAATTGTGTTTACGTTTGAAAATGATTGATTGCTCTTTAAACGACGCTTTAGCCGAAGCAATATCATTCATGCCAAACCAAGCGGCAATACTGGTCGCAATAATAAACGGCACCCAGATAAAACCGGCATTTTGTAGCCAGATATTTTTTGTAACATCCGCCTTAACCCAGACTTGTGGATCGCCACCCCATGAACCGAAAACGCTCACCGCGATAACCAAAGGCACCACAAACTGTACGGTACTAACGCCCAAATTACCCAATCCGGCATTCAAACCCAGCGCCGTGCCTTTTTGCGATTGTGGATAAAAAAAGCTGATATTTGCCATACTGGAAGCAAAGTTACCGCCGCCAAAACCACACAATAAGGCTAATACCGCCATTAAAATGTAGGGGGTTTCCGTATTTTGTACCGCAAAACCTATCCAGATGGAGGGCCATAACAAGGACAGTGTACTAATAGTCGTCCAGCGACGGCCACCAAAAATGGGCACCATAAATGAATAGAAAATACGTAAGGTCGCCCCTGACAAACCCGGTAATGCCGCCAACCAGAACAACTCATTAGTCGTGTATTTAAAACCGATGCTGGGCAAATTGATGACCACCACGCTCCACACCATCCATACCGCAAACGCCAGTAATAAAGCCGGAATACTGATCCACAAGTTACGTGCTGCAATACGCTTGCCGGTCTTTTCCCAGAAACTTTGATCTTCTGGATTCCAATCAGTCAGTACCAATGAAGACGGGTGACTCAATTCCGGCAAGTCGGTCGAAACCCGGGCCAATTCAGGCACAACGCGATGCTCCATTTGTATAACGGAAAAGTGCATCCAAGTCAGCGCGATCATCACTAATACAAACAGCAGCATAAAACAGCTACTCCAGATACCGGTTAAATCGTTCAACATACCGAAGGTTAATGGCAATAAAAAACCGCCCAGACCTCCAATCATACCCACAGCGCCTCCCACTGCGCCGACATTGGCGGGATAATAAACCGGAATATGTTTGTAGACGGCGGCTTTGCCAAAGGACATAAATAGGCCCAGCACAGACATCAGAAAGATAAAACCCACCGGCCCCATCGCCATGCTAAAGCTGATGTCACCCTTAATGCCATGCACGACATAATCGGTAGGCGGATAGGACAGAAAAAAAGTACACACGCCGGCAACAATAAATGTCCAGTACATAATCAACCGCGCACCGTAACGGTCAGCCAACCAACCACCCAACGCACGAAACAAACTGGCAAAAATTGAAAACGATGCTGCCAGCATACCCGCCGTCTTAATATCAAAGCCGTAGGCACCAACCAGATAACGGGGTAGCCAAAGTGCCAAGGCGACAAAAGCGCCAAATACACAGAAGTAATACAGTGAGAACCGCCAAACCTGAATATTTTTAAGGGGTTCCAATTGTTTTATAAAGGAATCCGGCTTGCCACCGGATAAGCGCCTGGCTTTAAGAGTCGGTTCATCGTCACTAAAAAACCAAAAAACTGACGCCATCAGCAATAAAGCGGCGCCCCAGATTTGCGCCACGGCGTGCCAACCAAAAGCCACCATCACAAAAGGTGCGGTAAACTTAGTGACTGCCGCTCCAACATTGCCCAAACCAAAAATACCCAGTGCTGTGCCTTGTTTTTCCGTGGGAAACCAACGCGAAGTGTAGGCGATACCCACGGCAAATGCTCCACCCGCAACACCAATACCCAATGCGGCCACCAAATACATAAGGTATGTGTCAACCGTCGTTAACAGAAAAGTAGCAATAGCCGCAGTCACCATAACGATGGCGTAGATAATGCGACCACCGTACTGATCACTCCATATACCCAATACCAGTCGAATTAAGGAACCGGAAAGAATAGGCGTACCAACCAGCAAACCAAATTCGGTTTCGCTTAAACCCAAATCTTTTTGAATTTGCAGGCCGATAATCGAAAAGATAGTCCAGACAGCAAAACAGGTAGTGAAAGCAACCGTACTTAACCCGAGTGCCCGCGACTGTTGACCAGGCGTGACGTTATCAACGATAGACATAATAATCCTTAGCTTACGTGTTAAATGATGAGTGTTTTTTACAACGTATCCTGATGCCATATCCCGCCATCAAAAGAGGTATGCTTACAATTTAATTTTTGAGAAATAACGATTAAGAATATACAATTAAGCTAAAAGGTATATTCTAAATACAGCTTATAATATAATTCTTTTTTTGGAGACTGGCAACATGCAAATCACCACTTACACAGATTACGCACTCCGGGTTTTGGTTTATCTTGCAATGTCACCGAACAAGCAATCCACAATTCCGGAGATCGCCAGCTTTTATAATATTTCCCGCAACCATTTGGTAAAAGTTGTTCATCAACTGGGTGGCAAAGGATTTATTAATACAACGCGGGGTAAGGGCGGCGGCTTATCATTACAGCGCCTCCCGGAAATGATAAGCATTGGTGACGTCGTTCGGGGTATGGAAACTCATTTTAACTGGGTGGAGTGTTTTGATCCTGCTCAACAGCGCTGTCGTTTACTGCCAAGTTGCGGCTTAAAACACTTATTGGCACGCGCCGGGGATGCCTATTTACAAGTGCTGGATAAAGCAACTCTGGCAGATGTTTTATTAGGCACAGTGGTTATTGATTTACCGCTAAAGGATGCGTCTGACAACCCTAAATAAGAAGCTTCTATTATCCGTGTTATCCATGTTCTATTTTTTAACAGCCAAGTAGTTACGATATATCTTGTTTAGCGACACGGTTCCAAGGGAACAATTCAATGTCGACATGATTTGTATCATTAATTTAGGAAAAAACCGTGTTCGTTTGATTTCGATAGAGAGGGATATTATGCTAAAAAAACCACAACTCATGGTATTAACCATTGCACTATTCAGTATTCAGGCATCAACGGCCTATGTCTTTGCTGATGATGTTACGAAATCCATTGAAGATGCTTTAAAGTTTGGTAACGGAGGAGCCGTAAAAATTGATCTAAATACGCGCTATGAAAACGTCAATCAATATAACGTCACAAATCCGGCGCTTAATGGACAACCGACCACACAACAACCCAAAACCGCTAACGCCAATACCGCACGCTTGCGACTGGGCCTGCTTTCACCGGTATTTTACAGCTTGCAAGGCTATGCCGAATACGAAGGCATTTATGCGATGCAGTCAGATTACAATAGTACGCGTAACAGTAAAACCGGATACTCAACAATTGCCGATCCATACATCAATGAACTCGATCAACTTTGGCTCAGCTATGCAGGCATCACGGACACCCTTATAAAAGGCGGACGGCAACGCATTAAGTTGGATGATGATCGATTTATCGGAAACGTGGGCTGGCGACAATTGGAACAAACCTATGACTCAGCGTTAATCACCAACAAATCAATTCATAATCTGGCCATTAATGTCGGCTATATCGGCAACGTTAAAACATTTACATCCAGCAATGTAAACATTAATGCCCCCATACTCAATGTCAATTATAAGCTGGGCGATTACGGCAACCTGATCGGCTATGGCTACTGGCTTGGCTATACTCAACAAGCCAATTATGCCAACTCCAATCAGACTTACGGTCTTCGTTTGACGAATTATCAAAAACTAGGTGATACGCTAAAAGTAATTGATAACTATGGTCTTCTTTACACAGCCGAATGGAGTATCCAGTCAGATTACCAAAATAGTCCACAAAAATATACCGTCAACCGCTACAATCTGATGGGTGGATTTACCGCCCCTATTTTCTCCTTCCAAGGTGCAATGGAGCAACTTGACGGCGTTGGTCAAAACAAAACGTTTATTACCCCACTAGGAACCAACCATGCCTTCCAGGGCTGGGCTGATCTGTTTTTGGTTACCCCTAAAGATGGTATTCGTGATATTTTTGGCACCCTAACTACCTCGCTTGACAAGGGTGATGTTGCTTTAACCGGGGTTTACCATGCTTTTTATGATGACACCGGCAATGTTCATTACGGAGATGAATGGGATTTTATGGCAACCAAAAAATTCGGCAAACATTACACCTTATTAGCAAAGTACGCTTATTACACGGCAGATCACTACAGTACAGATACCCAAAAAATATGGGTACAAGGCAATATAAACTTCTAAAGATCATTACTTGTTCATTACCTGCCTGTAAAATAAACGACTACCCACTAAACCGGAACAACCTGTTGTTTCAACGAGAAAGAGTGACGGCAACTACCCTTACTATTTCTGGGTTAGTCGTAATTGTTTATGGTCAAAAGTGCCCCACCTTAAGTGTGCAACCCTTTTTCTCATGTTTTTTAAAACGACTTTGTAAAGTTTGCGTGTCACAGCTTTTGGCTTTTTTTCATTGAGGGTATATTTGAAACGTAAAATTAATACAAAATAGGCTATTGCCTCCTAGGTTCTGTTGACGTTTCAAAAAGAATAAATCAATGGGTTATCGCCATGCCGTTAATAAATGCTGGCATCCAGATGATGGGATGCCATTCATGGCTTGTAACTAACGGTAATCCTTGCCGGAATTACGATTAAAAAAATCGTGCTTTAAGTTATCTAATTGAAAAATATAGATTAATTTTTTAAAAAAACGTCAACAGAACCTAGCTAAAAGAGCCTAACAAATATATTTTTATTCCATCGTACTCTAATATTTTTTAGGGTAGCTTGAAATCCTCTCCATTGCTGTATTTTATTGATTTCCAATCTGATGAGATGGGATTATGCCCTGCCTTATGTTTTCCTGCTGATATTATATGTTATTATTGAATCCCTAATTTTAAGCGAATGACTTTTTAGGAGTCGATATGCGTAGTTTATTTGTGCTTATAGTTCTCTCTGCCCTTTTCTTGGGTGGTTGCGCGCCAATCTGGCAAAAAACCGAATCAATACCCAACGCTGCCGAAAGCGTGGAACAAATACGCGAAAAAGCGGAACAAGGCGATGCGGCAGCGCAATTCAATCTCGGCGTGTTGTATTACGACGGGCAAGGTGTCCAGCAAAACTATAAGCAAGCGACCGACTGGTATAGTAAGGCCGCTGCACAGGGCCATGCCATGGCGCAAACCAATATCGGCATGATGTATGAACAAGGGCAAGGCGTCCAGCAAAGCAATAGCCAGGCTGTCTCGTGGTATCGCAAGGCCGCTGATCAGGGCTCCCTGGTTGCGCAATTTAATCTCGGTGTGATGTATGACGAAGGCCATGGTGTCCAGCAAGATGACAAGCAAGCCACCGTTTGGTATCGCAAGGCTGCTGATCAGGGCGATGCGGCGGCGCAATTCAATCTGGGCGTAATGTATTACGAAGGCCGTGGCGTTCAGCAAGACTACAACCAAGCAGCCGCTTGGTATCGCAAGGCCGCAGAACAGGGTCATAAAAAAGCGCAATTCAATCTCGGCGTGATGTATAGCGAAGGCCAAGGTGTCCAGCAAGACTACAGTCAAGCCGTCGCTTGGTATCGCAAGGCCGCTGATCAGGGCCATGACAAGGCGCAATTTAATCTTGGCGTAATGTACAAAAAAGGCCAAGGCGTCCCGCAAGATTACGCTCAAGCCTATATGTGGACAAATCTGGCGGCTGCTCATGGCTTTGAAAATGCGATAACGTCGCGAGATAGTCTCGTTAAAAAGTTAACCCCCTCACAAATAGAAGAAGGGCAAAAGCTCGCCCGTGAATGGACGGCTAAACACCAGCAATCCGTGCAATAATTTTAAATACTCGACAATTACCTTTAATATATTGAAATTTATCGAGAGGCGGGTCTGAGTGTGTGCACACCTATGTAATCAATAAACCAGCAACAACGGCGCTCGCCAAGGTACTGACGACTCTAAGTGCCAAAGCCCTGCCACCTATAACCCATGAAAAAATGCTCTTGATGCCTGAGTTGACGGATACCGCAATAAGAATAGCCATTGCGGCGACTCTGACTTCCAAGGCATCTTTGCTCATTTGTGACATGGAAAGGGTAATGGGGTCAACATCAGCCAAACCGGAAATTGCAGCCAGAAAGTAAGTACCCATGTCACCAAAATAATCTTTTAGCAAGTTTGACAGTAACATGATGACCACTAAAAAAACACCAAACTTTATCGCCATACCTAGTTGAAAAGGGTTTTGTAGTTTTATCTCGTCAATGGGTTGAAAGCCTTGCCGGTTTCGCCATAACAAAAAAGCCGCCAAGTAAGTACTCAGGGTCATGACCAACAGCGCAGGAAGCAGTGCCCGGAACAAGGCAGGATTGATAACTGACGTTAATAGAAGAGTGCGTGCGAACATAGTGGCGCAAGCGGTTAAAATGCCGGCCGCCAGAACGTTTTGCATACCAGACTGTTGCTTTGATAACTTTGACAGGTTAAGTGTAACGGCTGTCGAAGACACTAATCCGCCCAAGGCGCCTGTCAAAACAGGCCCATGTTGGTTGCCCACAATCCTGATGGCAAAGTAACCCAGGTAAGAAATACCTGCAATCAACACCACCATCAGCCAAATATGATACGGATTAAAAACTACCCATGGGCCGTAACCTTGATTAGGCAATATTGGGAGTATAACAACCGATATCAGCAACAATTTTAGCGTTGCGTTTAACTCTTCTTGTTCCAGTTTTTTTAACCAACCATGAAGCAACGGTTTAAAACCCAGCAGTGAGGTAATAACCACAGCAGTTGCAGAGGCCAGCGCAATATGGCCAAAAACCGTTAACGCACCCAAAGTAAAAGCGATTAGCGCCGCAATGGTGCTGGTGATACTAAAGTCTTCAAATTTATCCAGGCTTTTACTATAGGCAAGCAACAAGACCAAAGTAAGACTCAGAAACACAAACTCCATTAAAAAAGGGTTTACTTGCTGAGATAGAATGCCCGACAATCCGCCCAACAAACTAATCATCCCGTAAGTACGCAGTCCGGCAACCCGCATACCCTCAGCCCTGTCGCGAGTCCGCCAGCCACGCTCCAAACCCATTAACAATCCGATTGCCAAGGCAATACCCAAAAGCTTAAAGTTTTCAAGTTCAGTCATGATGGTAAATCCGGCTATTGATAAAATAGTTACAATTTAAGTGACGACCCCGTCGATATTGGTTTCGATCATAGAGCATAGAGCATAGAGCATAGAGCATAGAGCATAGAGCATAGAGTACAGATTATAAGGGGATTAACGCAATGCTGTTAAGTCAAGGAAAGTACCTGAAATAACTTGACCATTTATCCCATCTCCCGGTGGGAGAGGGAGTAAGATGACTAAGTTATTTCATGCGCATTGCTAAGCGAAAATTGCTTAAAAAAACTTGAGTGCAATCGCTTTTGCAATTGTCTGTAAAAACAGCTAAAGCTGTTTTACTCCAGTTGTATGCTTTAACTTAACGGCACGGGGTTTAACAGATTTTATTTTTAGTCAAAAAACCTTAAGTATTTATAAGGACTGTTTTCATAACATTGAAAACGTCCTTTATCCGTGTCTATCAGTAAAATCCGTGTTAGTTGTTACATACAAGCCCGTCAGGTTACGCTGTCACTAACCGGAAAGCTATAAAATACTGTGCTCCTGACATATTTTTTCACTATCACTTTGACTGAGTGGTTCCTTGGTTAAACCACAGTTAAAACCGACTGGCGTGACCGTGAAATATTGACAGGTTTTACAAAGACCAAATGATTGAGACTTGTTGGCTTTTTGTAACGATGTAAGAGCTGCCATGAACATTTCTTCATTATTAATAAAGTTGTGTTCTTTAAATAATAATTCAGCTTGTTTAAATAAATCAGAGCTCCTAGCCTGCTTTAAAATATCACTACCCGCCCCCAAAAGACTAAGATGAACCATTCGCCGGTCAATCTCATCGGTAGTTTTTTTTATAAAGCCTTTTTTTACCAGCAACAATACCGTCTGGGAAACCGTTCCCCGAGTCATGCCAAGATAATTGGTCAAGGCAGCGGGGGTATCGCTGTAACGGTTACAACGCGATAAATAATCCAATACTTGCAAGTGAACCGGTTGTAAGCCTAATTCAGTGCATTTTTTTCGTTCTTCCGAACGAATTAATGCCGCCATACGTTCAATCAAGTCAAAAACATCAACCTTTTCCATAGCACCCATATAAACAATGTCTTAGTAAGTTGACAATATTGTTTATAGTAACATAATAAGCCCCTGTATCGAATCGATATTACTATATTATCAACCTTGGACGTTGCACTTGGGTTCTCGGGAAATTGTCTTATCACTATTTTTACCTAAACAATCTTTTTACAGGCGGTTTTTATGACGACTTCATTCGTATTTGACACTTATGCAAAAACAGGCAAAGGTAAAATTTTGCACTTTGATGTTGTTATTGATGAGCAAGATCAACAAAAAGCGTTAAACTGCGCCAAAGAATGGTTAAAAACCATCGATGAAAAGGATGCAATAGTGGTTTCGGAAAACTGTTATTTTTGTCATAGCGTTGAAGCGCCGACTGATTTAAGACAACAAATAAACGAACAGGGTTATGCTATTTACAAGCTGGAAGGCTGTCCCAAATAACAACTTTAAAATAAAAAGACTATACTCAGTCAACTTGAACTTTCGGCATTAATAAAATCATGAAAATAAATCTCGAAAAAATAAATGATTGCAGCATCTTATCTATTCAGGAAGAAAGAATAGACGCGCATAATTCAGGTGAATTGAAGGAATATATCCTGCATTTAATAGAACAGGGTGATGTCAATATTGTTGTGCAACTGGAAAATGTTCGTTTTATAGATAGCTCAGGTTTAGGTGCCTTGCTATCAGGCTATAAAAATGCGGCGGCTAAATCGGGCAAACTGGCCTTGGTATCTTGCAAGCCACAAGTATTATCAATGTTTGAACTAACTCGGTTAAACAGGGTTTTTGAGATTTATACTGATTTAAATGAAGCTTTTGAAAACGAAAATTAAGGGGTATTTATGTGTAATTCGGTTCTACAGGTTGATGTAATCATTCCGACACAAACCAAATATCTGGATTTGATTGGCAGCATTGGTGAACATATCGCCAAAGATATCGAACACTTTTCCGGTGACCGGGAAGCGTTGGCTTATCATTTAAACCTGGTATTAACCGAAGCAACCACAAATGCCATTAAACATAGTGCTCTAATGACCCCAAAAGACACGGTCAGAATAACTATCCATATTCAGGATAATGAGCTGAATATCAAGGTTTATGATCATGGGCAGGGGTTTGATCTTGAAACCGTGCCCTTACCTGATTTTGACCAACCTAAAGAAAACGGAATGGGGCTGTATTTTATCAGAACATTAATGGATTCTGTGAGTTACACCCAATTTGAAGACTGCAATGTTTTGGAAATTATAAAGCATCTATAACGCAACGCTTCAGGTTTTAAGCGCAACTGAAAGTAAATAATTAAACGGTGAATAAATGGACCTGCAATCAACTCAACTCACCTCATCTTGGGCGGCTTCTTTTCAAAAAATAGCTGATCGGGCTTTGGGTAAGAACACCGCCCAACAATTATGGCAAAAATATCAATCCGCTTTCCCGGCTAACTACCAATCCTTGGTCTCGCCACGTTACGCTTTAAAAGATCTACTGCATCTTGAACAACTATCCTCATCAAAAAGCCACGATATCAGTCTGCTTAAACCTTATAAAGAAATTACGGATTACCGGTTGCATTTTTACAGTCAACAGGCACATTTTCTGGATGAATACCTTCCGGTTCTGGAAAATATGCATCTACGAGTCATAGATCAGGTACAGTATTCAATCACTGTTAAAGGCACTACGCAATTTATTAGAAGCTTCACCATTAAAACAGCAACAAACCAATGTATCCCTTTAAATCGTGTTAATAACCCATTACTAAAAACCATTCAAGTCATACTCGATGGCAAAAGTAATAATGACGCACTTAATAAATTATTGGTGTTAACCGGTATGGCCTGGCAAGAAATTGATGTGCTGAGGGCTTATCGAAATTATTATTTACAACTGGGGCATCAAACGTCGCGTGTCACGGTTAATCATGCCTTAATCAATAATCCTGCTGTTGCCTTGTGCCTGTTTAATTATTTTGAAGCCCGCTTCAGACCCAATCCGGATTGGAATGATCCGGTACTCAGGGAAGAACAAGCCTTATTTCCCTTGCGCCTGCACTTACTGGACAGCATGGCTTCGGTTTCTGATATTAATGATGACCGGATTTTACGCACCCTGTTTAATCTGATAGATGCAACGATGCGCTGTAATTTTCATTTACGGCGCAACCGGGATGATTATTTTGTTGCCTTCAAAATCAATAGCCTGGGCATTATTGATATGCCCTCCCCTAAACCGCAAAACGAGATTTATGTCCATGCCGTTGATATGGAAGGTATTCATCTGCGGGGCGGTAAAATTTCGCGGGGCGGAATACGGTGGTCAGATCGTCCCGATGATTTTAGAACGGAAATACTGGGGCTCATGCAAACCCAGATCAGCAAAAACGCCTTAATTATTCCGACCGGAGCTAAAGGCGGTTTTGTAATAAAGAAAAACTTCTTAAAATTCTCGTCCCAAAGCTTCGGCCTGGATCTAAGAGAAACGGGGAAAAAAGCTTACATCACCCTGATGCGCAGCCTGCTGGATTTAACCGATAATTATGTTGATGGCGCAATCGCCCGCTTGCCGAGCATCGTCAGTTATGATGATCCCGATCCCTATTTAGTCGTGGCTGCCGATAAAGGGACGGCAAGTTTTTCAGATATTGCCAATTCCGTGTCAGCCGATTATCAATTCTGGTTGGGTGATGCATTTGCCAGCGGCGGTTCCAAAGGTTATGACCACAAAGCACTGGGCATTACGGCTCGTGGCGCGTGGAAATGCGTACAACGGCATTTTCAGGAATTAGGCAAAGATATACAAAAAGAAGACTTTACCGTGCTGGGTGTTGGCAGTATGGATGGCGATGTTTTTGGTAACGGGATGTTATTGTCGCCCTGTATCCGTTTAATAGCTGCTTTTAGTGGGCAACATATTTTTATTGACCCCAACCCGTCAGCAAGTACAGCACTGTTCAACGAACGCAAACGCTTATTTGAATTACCGGGCTCAAGCTGGAATGACTATGACCGGACACTTATTTCTGAAGGCGGTGGCGTTTACTTTCGGTCAGACAAAGATATTCCGGTTTCAGCCGAGTTAAAAAAATGGCTGGGCATACGTTACAAAACACTGGATGGAGAATCCCTGATACGTTACTTGTTGGCGGCTCCGGTAGACTTATTATGGTTGGGCGGTATCGGCACCTACGTTAAAGCCGGCACTGAAAAGCACGAAGACGTTGGTGACCGCAGCAATGATAATGTGCGCGTGGATGCTGTCAATCTGGGTGCCATGGTCGTTGGCGAAGGTGCAAATCTGGGTTTTACGCAAAAAGCGCGTATCGAATACAGCTTGCGCGGTGGCCGTATTAATACCGATGCGGTTGATAATTCGGCGGGTGTCGATACCTCTGATCATGAAGTTAATTTAAAAATCCTGCTAACCGGTTTACAAAAGAAACACGTTATTGCTGACTATCAACCGTTATTTATCAGCATGACCAACGCTGTTTGCCAACAGGTATTAGCCAATAATTATGCCCAGAGCCTTTGTTTATCATTAGAGCAATTACGCAGTGCCGATAATGCCCCCGCTTTTTTGCAACTGGCAGAACGCCTGGAAGCCGTTGGCTTTTTGGATCGGGTGGTTGAATCTTTCCCGCCCGGAAAAACCATTTTAGCCCGGCCTGGACAGCTAATAACCCGTCCTGAACTTGCCGTGTTAATGGCCGCCAGCAAAATGTACTTAACCCGGCAAATACAAGATCAAACCGCTTTGCTACACGATGAATGCTGTGCTTGTTATTTACAGGCCTATTTTCCCGAGCAAGTTAATGCGCATTATAAAAATGACTTATCCGCCCATCCTCTGGCCAGTGAAATTAAAGCCACTATCGTCAGTAATAAAATAATCAATCAAGCGGGATGCGGCTTTTTAAGCCTGGATAGCGACAGCGAAAACACCAACATACTGGATCATGTTGGTTGTTATCTGACCTTTGACCGGGTTTTGGACGGTGATGCGCTGCGTGAGTCAATTTATGCGCTGGACAATAAAATACCGGCAGCTATTCAATATCACTATTTGAACCAGCTTGAAGAAATGCTCACCGGTTTTTGTCACTGGGCTTTATTGCATAATAAAAACATACGCCCGGATACCCAAACCATCCTTTGTTACAGTCGCTATTTACAAGACTTTGAGTATTATTTTACTCAGCAAGAGAGCCTTCCACTTAAACAACAAATAGAAACCTACCACCTAGAAGGCTGCTCAGAAGCCCTGGCACAAAGGCTGACGTTTATAGCCTGTCTTAATGATTTCCCGTTTATCGTTTCGTTATCGGCTGAAACCGCAACCGACTTTGTCACCGTCTACACGTTGCTAAACGAAATCACCACTTATCTGGGCTTGCATGAAGTCTACGAACAACTGGCAAAAATGCCTCCGCATGATTATTGGGAGCAAAAAGTGTCAACTGATTTACAGGCGGATATAAAACGCATCTTATGTCTGTTGATTAACAACATTCTGTTAAGCACGACTACAAATTGTGCGGACTACTTTGAATCACCCTCTGAAAAACAAAAAATCAATCAATACCGACGAATTTATCAAGAAATCAAGTCTGTTTTTCCGGTAAACCTGATGCCTTATATTGCGTTAACCAAGGCACTGGAGAAGTTGGTTGCATAAGTCCGGTTTTAAAAAAAACCTCACACGCGTTTATGAGATTGCTATAAACTATTTTGTCAGAGGGAAGGAACACCCTGCCCTATCTATCATAAAACCACTGCCACCTTTTTCCGGGGTTAAAATGAACCACAACCGTTTTTTTTGTAACTGTACGTTGGTACTGTTGTTTGGATTTTTAATCACCCACTCCTTAAATGTGTTGGCTGATAATACCTGGAGCTATCATCAACAAAGCGACAGCTTAACCAACCGAACGTATAGCTTTGCCCAATCGCCGCTGCCTCGCCCCGGTCTTTATGACGACATGATGCTGGAAATTGTTTGCAAGGACAATAAATTACAAGCTGTTATTGATACAGATGACTTGATTGCCTCGCAAGGCAGTCGCTTTAATATGGAATATCAAATCGACAAAAAAACACCGGTTACGATGCAAATGAAAACCTTCCCCGACTCCAAGCGCAAAGGCTATTCATACGAATTTGCCAAAAGCATGGCTGATGACCTGCTGACAGGGCAAGCGGTTTTTATTCGTGTTAACACCATGTTACGAACGGTTTTATCAAGCTCAATCGCCTTGGATAATATCGCCGAACCCATTAAGCAGGTATTTGCTGATTGCGGTCTTGGCGTAGCCAGTAACGTTGACAGCGAACCGGCCTACAATCTGACCGGATTTGAACAGGACTTTAGCAAACTGAGTGAAGTGCAACAACAGCAAGTATTGGCTAAAATCAAAAAAATAATGATGGAAATAAAGTAATGGGACATCAGCACAACCACTCGCATTCTGACAAACATCACCACCCAGCCCCCACTAACCAAGGACGAACTTTTGTAATCACCATCTTTCTGAATATGATTTATGTGGCTGTTGAGTTTGTCTACGGATTTCTGGCTAATTCAACGGCACTCATAGCCGATGCCGGACACAATGTCTCCGATGTGCTGGGCTTGCTATTATCTTGGGGCGCTGTTGTTTTGGCACGCAGACAACCCAGCAAACGTTACACTTATGGGCTGCGCAGCACATCAATTCTGGCGGCGCTTGCCAACGCCATGTTACTGCTGGTGGCTTGCGGCGCGATTGCCTGGGAAGCCATTCATCGCTTTTCACAACCCCCTGTTATCGAAGGTCTAACGGTATCCAGTGTGGCAGCCGTCGGCATCTTCATCAATGGTCTATCTGCCTTGCTGTTAATGAAAGGCAGTAAAGGTGATTTAAATATTCGCAGCGCTTATCTGCACATGGCAGCAGACACAGCAGTATCACTTGCCGTGGTACTTGCCGGAATCGGTATGCTTTACACCGGTTGGTACTGGCTAGATCCCGTTATAAGTCTGCTTATCGTGGTCGTCATTGTCTTCGGCACTTGGGGTTTACTGCGTGAATCGCTGCAACTGGCTATGAGTGCGGTGCCGGCACAGATTGATGTCCCTGCCATTGATGCTTATCTATGCCAATTAGAAGGAGTAACAGACATTCATGACCTGCATATTTGGGGTTTGAGCACCACCGAAAATGCGCTAACCGTCCACCTGGTCATGCCCAACGGGCATCCCGGCGATAGTTTTATTGATGATTGTGTACGCACGCTTGAAGAACATCACGCCGTTCATCACTGCACCTTGCAAATTGAGCGCGGTACCACTCATCACACTTGCTCTCTGACGGTAAAAAAACCACCGGTTCAGCACCACCATCATCATTAATGATAACTTATCAGATGACAAAATCGTGTCTTTCATTGTTTAAAATAGCCCAACATTTAAGGTCTTGATTTTTCAGTTGTAGGTTACAATAATAAATCTTTAGCTTTACTGAAAAAATTCTATACCTTGTATAACCACTACTTTCATTTTAGCGAATTACCGTTTTCCATATCGCCTGATCCGCACTTTATTTATATGAGTCCACGGCATCAGGAGGGTTTGGCTCACCTTCTTTACGGTATGGATTTTGGTGGCGGCTTTGTTGCTTTAACAGGCGAAGTGGGCACCGGAAAAACAACACTTTGCCACTGCCTTTTACAGCAACTACCGCAAAATATAGATCTTGCCCTGATATTAAATTCCAAGCTTAATGCCATCGAGTTATTGGCGACTATTTGTGATGAACTGGGTATTATCTATAACAAAAATCAACACACGTTAAAAAACCTGATTGATCTTTTAAACCAGTATTTACTCACCGCCCATGCCAACGGCAGACGCACGGTTTTACTGATTGATGAAGCACAGAATTTAAGCATGGACGTGCTGGAGCAAATCCGCCTGCTGACCAACTTGGAAACCAGTAAAACAAAATTATTGCGGATTATTCTGGTAGGTCAACCCGAATTAAAGGATTTACTGAAAAAACAAGATTTACGACAGTTAAATCAACGCATTACCGCCCGTTATCACTTGCTGCCTTTATCACTGGAAGAAACTCGTGCTTATATACGCCATCGACTGATAGTAAGCAACGGTCATCCGGATATTTTTAAAAACAGTGCCATTCGCAAAATTTACAAGCTGTCTTCAGGTATTCCCAGAGTGATTAATATCCTCTGTGATCGCGCTTTGCTGGGTGCCTACTCAACCGACACTTATATTGTTACGCCGGCAATCGTTAACCATGCTGCCAAAGAAACGCTGGGAGAGCCCAGTCAAAAAACATCTTATCCAACGACAATATTAACGCTGCTGCTTTTAGGGTGCATTGCCACGGGTCTCTATTTTTTAAAGGCTTGGCCGAACGCTACTCATCAAGCCAAAATCAATCTGGTAACAACCAACCCAGCCATCCCAACAAAAACCAACATCATCGAACCCGGCAAGTTGCCTGAGCAACAAAAACCGCTTCCTGTTGAAAAAGTTAATATCGCTCCGGTTGCAACCGGACAAACGCTTCATGACTGGATTAATAATCCTGATCATTCATTAAACGCTGCATTAATCAGCGCCTTGAAACTCTGGGGCAGACCCATCCCAGAGAATAATCGGGTTGATTGCCCTTATGTTGAAACAACGGGATTGCGCTGCGTGTTTGGCAAAGCCACTTGGAAAGACATGCTGGCACTTAATCGTCCGGTTATTCTGGAATTCTCATTGGCCGGTAAAAAAAAGCGCCATGCCTTACTTACCGGATTTGGACAAAACCAAGCCATGATTCATTTTAAAGATAAGATCACTTTTCCGGTAGCCGATGTGCAGGAACACTGGAACGGTTATTATTTAATGCTGGAGCCTGTATCAATCGTGGATTTTAAAACAATATATCCGCGCCAGTCATCGGATAACGTGCTATGGTTGCGTCGTTTGTTAACCCGTATTGACGGAAAAACCGAAGCCGTAGAACAAACACGTTTTTATGATAATCATTTAATTGCTCGCGTTATACGTTTTCAGCATCAGCATCAATTACCGGAAGACGGTAAGGTGGGAGACCAGACCCTGGCTCATCTTAAAAAATTGGCAAGTAACCTTGATTCGCATCATTTGGAAATAACCGATTAATTATGTCTTTTATTCTAAACGCCCTACGTAAATCAGAACAAGAAAGACAAATTGTTCAGTCTGAAACCGTAACGGACAAAATTCTTCTCCATCAACCGCCACAAAAACGTAACAAGACAGGTAAATTTTACGTTTTTCTGGTTACCGGTAATGTGTTGCTTATTGCCTGTCTTTTTTGGTTTATCCAAAAGAACGCGGTACCAACGCCTGACCAGACCACACAACCGGTTTCAAAAGCTCTGCCTGCACAAAAAGCCAAGGACAATGCCATTGTGCTGGATATAGTGACTCAACCGGAAAAACCGGTACAAAAAACGGAAGTCAAATCCACCTCGATTGCAGAATGGGTTGAGAAACAAAAGCCGGAAAAAATAGCACTCACAAAAAAACCGACTGCTGACGCTACCAGACCGCTGCCTATTACCAACAAACCCGTACTACCGGAACCAGCGCCCATCGAAATTGAAACTGCTGCCAACCTTGAACCTATTCCGCCGGAAACAATCCCCGTAAAAAAAGGCCCCCCATTTTTAAGCGACCTGCCCTATGACTTTCGCCAGACGGTGCCGAAGTTGACTATCAATGTATTTGTCTATTCAGAGCATCCTGAAGACTGCTTCGTTATGATTGATATGGTCAAGTATAAATCCGGCCAGCAAATAAAAGACGCCATGGTACTCAAAGAAATTCGCCCCGACAGCTTGGTTATTGTTTACCAAAACCGGGAATTTCAGATTGAGCGACCTTAAAACGGTTAAGAAAAGCCCAGTCGGGTTAGGCGATAGCCGTAACCCGACATTTTGATTATTCATAGCCAATATCATCAGTCCCGTAGGAATGTGTCGGGTTACGGCTATCGCCTAACCCGACATGGCTAACCCGACCTACATGGCTCTAACCCCAGTTATTTATGGTTCTGTAAAAATTAAAGCGAGAAAATATGCAATTTCTAATGTTTGGGTTTCTTAATAGGCTGCTTGTTGCTGTTGCAATTTCATTGGGATTAAGTGTCAGCGTAGCAGTTTTTCAGTGGAATAGTTATAACGCTGAATGGCACCAAGCTGTTAAAGAACATGAAGAGTTCTTAAATATATTAGATAAGCTGGTCTTATGTGAGCGTATTAGGCAGGGTTTAATGCCTAAGTCTAATACAGATTGCAGTCAAATAATTGCTCCTAAAAAAATGAAGTCAAATGAATTTGATTATGATGCTGCCGTGTCTACAGTATCGGGCCAGCGGCCTTATAAAGATATTATAAATGAATATGCTGTTAGAGATATTCAATTGGCTATTGATAAAAAACAAGATATCGAGGCTCTTCTTCAATCATTGGCTAACTCCCGCCTTATTGATTACGCTCGTTATGAACTAACTAACATTGAGCGCAAGACTAAATTAGATTATGAGGCCGCTTTTTCTGCAACTAAGAGGCTCGATAACTCTTTTTGCTCTGATGCCTTCAACACTTACGTTTGGAAAAACCACATTAAATATATTTTAGGCCGGAGCATTATTTTATCCGCCATTATTTTTTGTATACTTACACTCATCAAACAATACATCAAAGAATCTAGCCAAGGCTGGAAAAGATTATCACTTGTTGTTTCTATTCCGATTGCTACTTTTAGTGCTCTGTATTTTTATAATGACCGAATAGAAGAAACAATAACTGTTTTCTTCTTAGTTTTTCCTTTGTCATTATTGGTTTTTCTTAACGGTAAGTTAATTCATCAGTGGGTAAAAGAAGGCTTTAAATTCGACAAGGGTAATTCTGATGTTCCTGTATTACTGCCTCCTTTAAAAACCGGGCAGGCTATCTATGAACAACCAATGCTAATTAGTAAAATTATACCATCTATTCAATCTTCTATAATCAAACCTCCAATTAAGCAATGGACGGAACCATCGTTTTGGGTCAGATTGTGGGCAAGAGGAATAGATGTCTCTCTGATTATTTTAATCGCTATATTTCTCCCAGAATTATTTCCCTCAAGTTCAATATTTTCATCTGAATATTCCAACATATTATTAGGGATTGCTCTATGGATGATTTTATTGTGCTTGGTCATGATTGGATACGAATATTTATTTCTAAGTTGGTTTGGGGCAACTCCAGGAAAAATGATCTTCAATCTTAAAATATTTGATTATGATGATAATCTAATCAAAGGTAGTAATATTTACTACCGAACGCTTGGCGTATTAAAGAGTGGATTAGGCTATATGTTTTGGTTTCCTTGGCTTCAAATAATGTTAGCTTATACAGTTTATAAGTCTATCTATATTAATGGCAAAACTGAATGGGATTTGGGCCTCTATCACGTCAAGCAAAAACCTATTTCGGTATACCGATGGTTAATTGGTATAGTGATTGCTGTTGTTTTATTAACTTTAGTAATAGGAATTACTCAGTTTGCAAAACAAATGAACAAGAATCAAATTGGGGATGTTGTTGTTCAGGAATTTAAAAATTAGCGCGTAGGATGGGTAGAGGCGATAGCCGAAACCCATCATAATTGATTCCTTATGCGATGGGTTTCGCGCTGCTCTACCCATCCTACTCGTCAGTGAAAACAAGAGGATCAGGCCTTGCAAAATTGCATTATCCAGATAAAGTCAGGAAACAGGCTTGTGATTTGCTTGATTGCCCGCCCGACTCCCTTTTTTGGGTCGTACAGTTTATTTCAATTTCAATCTTCTAATTCCAGGATGACACTAAGGAATCAACTTTTCAACAGGATCAGAAAAATTATACACGCCCATTTTATTGGCTTCTGAACTAATCGCTGCCGCTTTAAAAATATATTTTGTCTCGCTTTTTAAGTGGGTTAATGGTAAGCCCCCAACCCTGCCATCTACTTCACCTTCTATTTTAGTGTTTCAATAA
>JBAXUR010000170.1:0-5604 GCA_037129595.1 Methylococcaceae bacterium
GTCTGCATCCTGTGGCTAACATCTGCCAACCATGCCCGGAACGGTTCTGGTATCAGTTCCACTTGCAAAGCATGAACGGGTAAGGTATCGGTTTCTATCTTATTGGGATTTTCCCATTTAAAAACGCTACACCCACCACTGACTAAACCGACTAAACCCCATTCATCCGGTACAGGAACGGCTTTTTTAATTTCAGCATGTAATTTTTCTTTTAATGGTTTTTGCAAGTTTTCAGCAATAGTCGCGTAACCATCCCAACCACTTACCCAACCTTGAAGCCAATCGACTATATCCCCTTTGTCGGTTAGTCCTTCCAGTCGCACCACTTTAACCTGTGGCGGCTCTGGTAGTGCCAGCAAAGCATGATAAACATCTTTCATGTAATGCTCCCCCGGCTCGTCATTGTCTGGCATCAAGTAAACCATCTTGTAACCGCTTAAATGTGTCCATTCTGATTGCTTTGCCGCTGGTGAACCTCCCAGACTGGTTACGGCTGCAATACCTATGCTTTGCAAAGCCGCCGCGCTCTTTTCACCTTCAACGACAAAAACCGCTTTATCTCTTGAATGGTTCGCCAACTTATCAAGCCCAAATAATGGCCGTGGGTTCAACTCTATACCTGGTGTCCAGTTCGTGCCGTTGCGTTTAAAGAATGGCACAATATCTTTTTTGCCGTCCCCGTCTTGATACCTACCTACTACCCCGAAGGGTGCGCCGTCCGTGGCGCAATAATTCCAAGCATGGATTAATGGCTTACCGTTGTAACTTTGTGGGATGTTCATATAAGCAACTCCCCGTCAATTTCCCAGCCGTTACCTTTCGAAGATTCAGCAATGATAATAGTTTGCTTAGTTCCGGCATTGCTCGTTATTGTGAGGGTTAAACTTAATAGTTCATCATCCCCGGCAATATAACCTTTGCCGCTCAATTCTTCTGATAACAAATCAGCCAATATTTTTAATCTGATACTCATACAAGCCCCCAATCATCCGCCAACTTTGCCAGTGCTTCGACAAATTGAAGCCCATACAAGGCCATGATAAAAGCAATTACATCACTTCCAGTAATCCCACAAGCAAAGCATTTAAAAGCCCCTGTAGTGAGATTTACACGGAAGGAACCGGCTTTATTATCTGCATGGAAGGGACATAAACCGCCGTCATTCCAGTCATGTTTTTTTAACGGTGCGCCGGGTAATTCATGGCTGTAAAAGTCAAACGGTGTTAATGAGTTTTTAATATGTTCAGCACTGATTTTTTTATTTAACATTGCCATTAGGTAATCCCTTAATTAAATTAAGCCTTCAATGTTCGCTTGCATCTCTTTAACGCGTTCTTCGTGCGCCCAGCTCATACAGTCGATTAGTTCTTTAACTTCCAGCAATGATTTTTTAAACTCGCTTGCATCAAACACATCAGTCTTTAAGCTGTTAATCAGCTCATTAACTGAATCATCTGCATGGAACTTAAATTCAGAAAATGACGGCGGGTAATCTATAAAATCAGGTTCAATCGGTTTAATATTAGGCATGATTGCCCCCTTGCTCAAAGCGTTGGACTGCATGGATAAACAGGGTTAAGCGTTCCCCCATCATTAGGTGTAAACCTGTTAAAACATTCGGTTCTATTGAATACCGGCCATAAGTAGCAACCCGCCCCACCTTGTCTTTAGTCGGTGCCGTTTCGTCCGTTGTTTCAATAGGCCAGTTATGCCTATTTCTTAACTGCTCGATATTGCTTGAAAGCCTATAACTTGCGGTTTCGTTCTGGAAGTCTCTATGGGTGAATTGTTCGCCTAAAAGCAACCGCATTAATGCTCGTGCTACTAAGGTGTCAGTTCTTGGGAATGTAGGCGCGTTCATAATTAAGCCGCCTTATTTTGTGATTCAATCCAAGCAAAGAACTTGGCATCGTCAATTAAAACTTTACGGCCAATACGAACAACCGCCCCGGATGATTTAAGGCCGTTTGAATCTTCGTTGAATATAAGGGAACGCAAGCCGCCAAGTGTGAAGGCGGGGTTATTTGTGGTGAATTGATTAACTGTAGATAAAGTGGGCATTTGATAATTCCAATTAAGAAAGTTTTGTTATCCTGTTTTGCAGGCTTTCCACAAAATTGCTCTTGTGTTGGGGTAAATCATAAGCTACTGTTTTTTATATAAAAATACTGTTAAAACTGTCAATTTTTAAATTCGCACCATTCGCACCATTCGCAAGGCTCTATAAATATGACACGCGCAAAAAAGGCGACATTAAGCCGCCTTGTTAAATTCGCACCATTCACACTATTATGACTTTGTGGTCTTCCCCCCTTGGGTTCTTTTAAACCGCCATACGCTTTCGCCATTATCCATAATCCACCTGTCAGCTCCATTTGCCCAAAGATGCTTTTCATTGGCTTGTGTAATGCTTGCCAGTTCTTTTTTTATACTTTCGTTTGTTAAGCTGTTTATTTCTTGATTAATGACTTCAATATCATTTTGAAACTTAAGACATAAAGCCCCGTACCAATCGTTAAGTATGTCCATTCTCTTTTGATTCTTCCCTTTTGGCTTCGGCTCCGTTCCTGCATGATTACCCGCGCCAGCATCCCCCACGGCTTCGGTTTGCGTTGCTGTGCCAATGGTTTTTAATTCATCCGGTATCGGGTAGCCTTTTAACTTCGCCCAACAAATAAAATCACCCGGCAATACCTTACATAGTAAGCCCGGGTAACTTTTACCTATTTTCTTTAATACGCCTATTTCTAGACTGCTTTCAGCAATAGGCCAAATCTTCATAAAACCATCATAAATACTTTGTTCTCCGTTCGATTTACATATCCCATAACTAGAGTTAATGCTTGGCAAGGTTTCCGCATTGAGTAGCAATAATATTGCTCTCTCAACCGTCCATAAATCAGCCTTACACCATGTTTTATAATCAGCCTGTTCGATATTAATAAATGGCTTAGGTGGCGTGTAAGCGTAAGGTTTTGTAGAGTTTAATAGTGTTGTTCCGTTATTATTGTCTGCGGGCTTATAATTTAATGGTACTTTCATCAAACACCCCCAAATATTTTGGCGTTCATACTCTCAATAACGCTGCTCACATGGCCGTCTGAAAGATGGGCGTAACGCTTAACCATGGCAAGGGTTTTGTGTCCCAGTATTTCCGCAATTTCGGCCAGTGAAGCGTTGTTCATAGCTAAATAAGACGCTGTGCAATGTCTTAAGTCGTGCCAATGAAATTCTTTAATCTCTGCGCGTTCCTTGGCATATTCAAAAGCACTTCTTAAGTCGATTGGCTGTTGTGGGTTTCGCTCACTTGGGAATAATAGCGGGGTATCTAGTCGCCTTATTTTGTTATGTTCTTTTAATAGCGTTAAGGCCAAACCAGACAAAGGAACGCGCCTTCGTGTGCCGTTTTTGGTTTTATGTAGAATTAGATAACCGTCCTTAAGGTTTACATCCGGCCATTTAAGCCCCATTAATTCGGCTTTTCTCATACCGCTGGATAATGCCAGAATGACACACATATAAAGCCATTCGCTTGATGATTCCTTGCAAGCAACTAATAACCTTTGCCGTTCGTCATCATCAAGAAATCGAACGCGTCCATCCGGTTCAGTTGGCCGCTTAACTTTTTTAGCTGGATTTTCTTGCACCCATTCCCATTCATTAACAGCAACCGTAAAGACAATAGACAAAGCCGCCAAATATCGAACCACTGTAGCAGGTGAACGGCTTTCGGCTAATAAGTCCCTACATTCCACTATTAAAGGCGGTGTAATATCGGCCAAACAGTAAACGCCTAAATTGTCCTTCCACCATTGCAGTTTGCTTTTACGCTCTGATTGTTCCTTCGTGTTGTAATTTTTCAGCTCGGTTTTAATGTACTTGTCTACCATATCAGCAAAGGTATGTTTTTTTGCTTCGGCTGTTTTGAAGTGCCGTCCTTCCCTGATTGCTGATTCAGTATCTTGAATCCACTTCCTAGCGTCCGTTTTTCTCTGGAAGGTGGCGCGTTGTGCTGGGTTGCCTTTCAGCCTTACTTCTGCAAAAAAACTCTTAGTTCCATCTTGTGCGGTGCGCTCTGTGATAGTTGCCATAATTGTTCCTATAGGGTAACAATCGGCTTTCTGGTATGATTGCTTTCAGCCATTGCTTAACCCGGATTTAAGTTAATGGTAAGGCCTTGTTGGTGCTGATTACACCCTCAAGGCCGCTTTTTTTCTAGGTTTTTATTATACTCTCATGACGCACTCATGACGCAATTCATTATAAAAACAGGTAATAAATGGCAATAACTGACAATAAGACAAACAGGTTAAGTTATTGATTTAATTATTATTGATTGTTGTGGCGTGTTGGTGTTTTTTGACTTGTTCGGATTCAAAATCCGGTGAGGGTGACTTCGTGCCGGTTCGATTCCGGCTCTCGTACCAAATTCAGGTTTCCGAGTTGTGCAAAGAAACCAATGGCTTAGAGAATATTAACTGTTCTCTAGGCCATTTTTCGTTGTGCCGTATTATTCTGCTAAATCCTTTTGTTCCCATTCTGTCCCATCTCAAAATAAACACCAACAACTGCCAACAATTCAGGGATAAAAAAACCCGTATGGTTAGCGATCTGATTATTTCATTGTGTTATATAACGACACTATATTTATACCGCTCTCAGGCAAAGCTAACTTGTTATTATTTAGCTACATAAACGTGTGTAACGTATAGAGAAACTGTTTTCAAACTTATTAAATCTGTAGGTCAAAAAGCATCTTTAAGATTTATAGTAGCGTTTAAGCAGCAACAAAAGTGTAATTATTTAGTCCCCCTCTTTGGAAAAGAGGGGTTAGGGGAGATTTTATTAGATAAATCCCCCTCTGCCCCCTCGCTATGCTCTCCCCCTTTTTCAAAGGGGGAGAGCATACTTACACAAAAGTTACTGCAACGGCTAAAGATTTACCGAAACCTGTAACGGTTCTAATACCAAGCCCACTGATAAATATATTCTCCTTAATGATGTAATGGCACATCTCCCGCTAGCGTAGTGTTTTATCATCATTTAACTTTACGACAAAATAAGCTGTCATGTCATACTTTATTCATTTTAAAAGTTGGGCATGACGTATTGAACATAGTAACTATTCAGTCCCCCTCTTTGAAAAAGAGGGAGGTGAATACTTACTGAACATAAAGACCCTGTTGTTTGCAGTCTTTAATACCGCTCATAAGACATTTTTATATCATTTTGCTTAAAAAAAATTTTAAAGAAATCGTCTATGAGACGACTCAAAAATCAAACAAACGGTCTGCCTACCTGTTGATGCTGCTTGCCCTATTGGTGCTTTTGTTGCATGTCATGATGCTGGCTTGGTTAAGGCAGTCTATGGATTTGCCCAATGCACAGGTTATGCCGATACCTTTTAAGCTTGAAGTTAATTTGCTCGGCAAAAACGGCCTAAAAACCAGTGTAGCGCCTCCACCTGCCAAGTCTCAACCACCGCCGAAACCTAAACCTGCGTCCAAGCCAACAACCAATCCCAAACCAAAACCCAAGAAAACAGCCGCTGCAAAAGAAAAATTGCCGGATGCAGGTGATATTGAGCAACTGATTAAATCCCGA
>JBAXUR010000171.1:0-5559 GCA_037129595.1 Methylococcaceae bacterium
GATTAACTGCTTGAATTATTTGGGGTGAACGACGGGGCTCGAACCCGCGACAACCGGAATCACAATCCTAACTACAACAAATAATATTATATTAATCAATTAGTTATTCGTTTGCCACAATTAATAACCAATGTAAATAAGCCCAATAAAGACATGATGATATCACAAACAGTTGCAAAATCGTTGCACTATTTAAAAACTAATCTCAACTTTTACGATAATTGTTCGGCGACAATTATCCTGTTCGGTCGGACAAGGTAGTTGACGCCAGAGAGGCGAGGGGTAAAAACTGTTCCGCATAGGCGATAATCTGTTGCAGGTAGGTCGATTGGGTATTACAAGAAATGTGTGATAATTCCAAAATATGGTTAATTACTGGCGCTTCTGGTTTCATCGGCTCCAATTTACTGGAGGCATTGCTTAAACTGGATTAACAGGTTATCGGATTGGATAATGCGGGGAGTCGCTATTTTTGAGTAAAGATTTCCCTTGCTCCCAGCGTGGAAATCCTCAAAAATACCGCGACCAATTAGATTGCTACGCAAGCCCCAGCCGTCCTGGTCACTCGCTCACCACCCAACAAGGGGTGGTTCACATGCTCTCCAATGACTCGACGCGATTTCGTAAAGCCTGCATTTTCACTACGCAAAAAACGCTTCGTGAAAACACATGCACTATCGCTTCTGGGGACTACTCGACTCCTGTCTCGCTGCGTTCGAAACGGGTTTCAAGAAAAATCTGGAGTCGGTACAACCAGCATAATGGAATAGGTTTAACTTTTATGAAGGCGACATCCGTGACTTGGAATCTTGTAACAAGACTGATTATGCGCTGCATGAGGCTGCGTTGTTTAGCGTACCTCGTTCTTTGGAAAATCCGATTCGCACTAATGAGACGAGTATCTCAGGTTTTTTAAACTTGCTGACAGCCAGTCGCGATGCCAATA
This sequence comes from Methylococcaceae bacterium, assembly GCA_037129595.1. GTDB lineage: Bacteria > Pseudomonadota > Gammaproteobacteria > Methylococcales > Methylomonadaceae > Methylobacter_C. The sequence goes on from JBAXUR010000171.1 coordinate 947, forward strand.
TTAAGCGTTTTGTTGATAAGCTCGTCAGGGTGGCACTGCTCAATGGCGATGAGGAATGGATTTATATTCACGTTGAAGTGCAAGGCACGAAACAAGCAGAATTTGCCAAACGGATGTTTTTCTATAACTACCGGATTTACGACCGCTACGACAGATCAGTAGCCAGTTTGGCCGTGCTGGCCGATGAACATGAGCACTGGAAGTCGACTTTACCGTGCTGGGCTGCAAACATACCCTAGGGTTTCCGGTCGCCAAGCTGACCGATTATCATGATAAAGTGGACGAGCTGCTGGTCTCGGATAATGCTTTTACCTTGATAACAGCACCGATGATAGTGCGGCGATTCAAGCGGCTGTCAACCAGATAGCCGGGACAGGGTGGACGGTTTTGGTGTCCGATGGTACTTACCTGATTGACGCCATCACCAGCATTAAACTTAAAAGCAATATGACTTTTCGAATGCCCAAGGGTACACTACGCAAGGCACTGCCGAATAGCAAGGAAGGCCATAACATCCATCGGCAGGCTAATGGGTGACCCCATTGATCGCTTGAACTTGTGAGGTATTCATGAAAACCAGTTACGATAGTGATGTTATTGCTTGGGCGCAGGAACAAGTAAACTTGTTGCGTTCAGGACAATTTTCCCAATTGGACATTGAGCATATTGCCGAGGAGATTGAAGATGTGGGTAAAAGCGAACAACGCGAACTCGCTAGCCGAATGGCGGTACTTTTGTGCCATCTTCTAAAATGGGAGTATCAACCGGAAAGGCGCGGGAGCTGTTGGGGAGACACCATCCGCACCCAGCGGGAAAGAATCGAGAGGCGAATCTGTAAAACGCCTAGCTTAAAGGTATCGTTTACTGATGCTGATTGGCAAATCGACGTCTGGGATGATGCTGTTGACGATGTAGTAAAAGAAACAGGCATTGCACGCAAGGTATTTCCCAAATCTTGTCCATGGTCAAAAGAACAGATTATGTCCAAAGATTTTTACCCTGATTAAAAGAAAAGCAGAAAACAGTGGTCTGTCCCCTATTATGCCTTTAAAAAATTTCGCTTTTTAAACAATGCCGAGCCAAACGGTATTGACATTGTGCGCACACATCGGCAATATAGGAAGATAAAATCTTAATTATGGAGACAAGTCGATGCTGCCAACTGGAACAAGCGAGGGTCGCGGGCAAACTCGTGACATAAATATCAACATCCGTGTTAAACGCACACAACGCGACTTGATTGACCAAGCCGCAGAGCTGTTGGGTAAATCGCGGTCAGACTTTATGCTGGAAACGGCGTGCCGTGAGGCTGAAGATGTGCTGTTGGATCAGTGCTTCTTTACTCTGGATGCGGAGACGTTTGAGAAATTCCAAGCCTTGCTGGATAAACCGCCGAGTGAGAATCCCAAGCTGAGAAAATTAATGGCAACCCCAGCGCCGTGGGAGCTATAATTGACCGTTGCCAAAAAATGGGGTGTGCCCGCACCATTGACCGCCGCGCACAAGGTGACCGCTTTCGAGTCAGGTGAACCAACGCTTGATTATTGGCTGAAGCATCGGGCTTTACGCAACGAGGGGCGCGGTGCTTCGCGCACTTATGTCGTTTGTGACGATCATCTTGTTATTGCTTATTACTGTCTGTCAACGGGTTCCGTTTCCAGTGAACTTGCGCCAGGCCGCATTCGACGCAATATGCCAGAACCTATTCCCGTCATGGTATTAGGCCGCTTGGCGGTTGATCTCGCTTGGCAGCGTCGCAGCCTTGGCAAGGCACTTTTGCGCGATGCCATTTTGCGTACAATTCAGGTATCCGAGGTTGTTGGCGTCAAGGCGCTTTTGGTCCACGCGCTTTCTGATCAAGCGGTGCGTTTCTATGAAGCCAATGGTTTTTATCCTTCCCCCTCGAATCCGAGAACACTTTTCCTCCCATTGTCCGAGGTATGAGATCTGTCCAGGTTGGACCGCCGCCGCTTCTGGGGTTGTTAAGCCCTAAACTGCGTAATTTACGCCAGCCAGTTGCTGGGAAAGGCCGTACAATTGGTGGATATACTGGCGTTTCGCGGGCATGAGAGTATTACCACGACGCAGATTTACACCCATGCGGGGGAGACAGGAGCGGTTATCTGATTTGATGGCGGATATTTGAGGTGGGTTATGAACCGTATTTATCTTGTTCGGCATGATGCGGCTAAAAATATGCACCGGTTTTATCAACTATTCGTGGCACAGGGTTTATTGGGCGAGTGGTCGCTAATACGTGAATGGGGTAGAGTAGGGTCGCCCGGAACGGTGTGCAAGGATTGGTTTGAGACTGAAGAAGAAGTAATCACTGCCAGGCAAACGCTATACTATGCCAAAAAGAAAAAAGCTACCAAACTGTTTTGTGATTTTAGCGGTTAAAGAAATGGATGGCCTATATATAAGGTATAAGCTAAGATAATAAGTGAACCGTTATAAACCGGAGTGGCAATAATGGCCCACAGACATCGTACACAAACTAGACGGCCTATCTAGGTCACCGGATAGCTCGTGGAATCTTGAATATCCGGAAACTCATGCCGGGCAAGTTGAAAAAATCACCGCAGCAGACTGTGGCGAATGGGTTGCACAGGATGATTTGATGCGTGGAATGGAAGAATTAACGAGGTGAAAAAAAATGAACGCAGTTGAATTTCAAGCTACCGTCCATAACGGTGTGATTACTTTACCTGACAATCAACAATTCTGGAACGGTAAAAAAATTAAAGTTATTTTGCTGGATGAAGCGGATGCCGATGCAGCGGAACTATCTGCCAATGGTTCAACGTCGGAAGCTGATTTTTTTAGCTATGCGGGGATTTGGGAAAACCGGGATGTCAATCAAGAATCCATTCGCGCTAAGGCATGGCCGGATCATCGCTGATGATACTCTGTGATACCAATATCCTGATTGAATTCTATAAGGCCAATCCATCCGTCATACAAACTTTGCAACATATAGGATCAGCCAATATTGCCGTTAGCGTTATCACTAAAGCAGAGTTATTTTACGGCGCAAGGGACACAAGAACTTGTCAAAACTGAACGGCATTTATCGTTGTGTCGCTGTATTGGGCTTAATGATGTCAATTCAACACTTTTTATTGACCTGATGAGGCCGTTATTCACTGAGCCATAAAGTCTCCATACCCGACATGCTGATAGCTGCAACCGCTATTAGCCATGAACTTGCGCTTTATACCCAGCAAAGATTTTAAGTTTATTCCTGAACTTAACTTAATATCTTACGAAATAATAAATACTCAGCCCGATCATTTTCAACTTTAATATTTCCCTACAAACGAAACAGGATAAAGGATAAAATGATGAAATTATATAAACTTTTCGAGAAACTCTGATGACCGACGATCTTTTGGACTACGTTCTGGATGCCTTCAAAACCGACGGTAATGCGCCCAATCTGCGCGGCGAAATCTCTTGGCTCCTTCCAGGCGAAGCTTTCATCACCTTGCACATCCCCCAACCTACCGCAGCTATGCATGAACTCGCCCGCACCCTGGAAAGTGAATTTGATGAACTGGGGCGCAGCGTCCATATAGGGGTTAATTAAGCCCATATAGTTTTTTGATATAAACGGGATGATGAGCATATAGTCGGCATGGAAACCATGAACGATAATTACGACAGCCCTTGGAAAGACGCCGTTGAGCATTATTTCCCTGAATTTATGGCCTTTTATTTTCCAGAGGCTTATGCCGAGATAGATTGGTCAAAAGAGCACGTTTTCCTGGATCAGGAATTGCGGGCAGTCGTACAGGATGCTGAGCTAGGCAAGCGTTTTGTTGATAAGCTCGTCAGGGTGGCACTGCTCAATGGCGATGAGGAATGGATTTATATACATGTTGAAGTGCAAGGCACGAAACAGGCAGAATTTGCCAAACGGATGTTTGTCTACAACTACCGGATTTACGACCGTTACGACCGATCAGTAGCCAGTTTGGCCGTGCTGGCCGATGAACATGAGCACTGGAAGCCCACTTCTTATGGTTTTTCCGTGCTGGGCTGCAAACATACCCTGGAGTTTCCGGTCGCCAAGCTGACCGACTATCACGACAAAGTGGACGAGCTGCTGGCATCGGATAATGCTTTTGCCTTGATAACAGCAGCGCACATCCTGACCCGGCAAACCCGCAAGCAAAATCAGGCACGCTACGAAGCCAAGCTACGCCTCGTAAAAATACTGTATCAGCGACATTGGAATAAACAACGTGTCATCGACTTATTTATTATTGTGGATTGGTTGATGAAACTGCCGGAATGGTTAGAGCAGCAGGTCTGGCATGAAATCGAAACAATTGAGGAGAGTGAAAAAATGCAATACATCACTAGCGTAGAAAGAATAGGCATTGCCAGAGGAAGGCTAGAAGGTCGGGTAGAAGGAAGGGTAGAAGGTGAGGCCAAGCTGCTTAGAAGGCTGTTAGAGCATCGCTTTGGTGCCTTGCCTGCCTGGGTATCAGCCAAATTAAATAGCGCGGCAGAACAGGATTTAGAAGCTTGGGGGGAGGCTGTTCTTACTGCGCCGAGCCTGGATGCTGTTTTCGATAATGGCGCTTCCCATTAAATTAAAGGCATTT
>JBAXUR010000172.1:0-5461 GCA_037129595.1 Methylococcaceae bacterium
GTCGCAAAATTGCTTGCAGTAAAGCAGACTATCGTGACTGTCTCTAAATGGCCGTCAGCGGGCGGTCAGTTCCAACTAAAAATCAACACACTCTCGGAGGGGCTTGGAATGAGTGGCGGTTTTTATTAGTAACCCCGTGTATCCAACTGCAATCCATTTAACGATTCAGGGAGTCGGGTAATACCGGATTCGATTCGGCCATCTTCATGCAGTTTTATCAAGCGATAACCGGGAGCGGCTGTATCCAGGCTGAAAGTTTCACTTTTCGGTGTAAATTGAAAGCAGGTTGACGGTGTTCCAAAAATGCGCAGCGCCCCGATTGTTATATCCATGGCTTGATGAATATGTCCGGAAGTAACGGCTTTTGCTTGCGGATATTTTTTTAGTATCATCAAAAATTCCTCGCTGTTTTCAATAATCATGGTGTCCAGCCAGGCACTTTTGGTTTCCAGACAATTATGATGCACTGCGATCAGCGCATGATGATTGGGGTTGTTGGTTAGGCAATCTTCCAAAAACAGCAATTCCTGTTTTGATAAACGACCACCGGTAGCGCCCGGTATCTGACTATTAAGACAAATCACTTGCCAGTTTTCCAATAAAAGCTGTTTTTGGCAATTTACCTGAGGGGTGTTAAAAGTTTGTTGCATCAGTTCATAAATATCATGATTACCGGGAAGGCAGATGCAGGGTGTGTTAGTGGCTTCAAGTTTTTGCAAGATACGTTGATAGCTTGCGGGGCAGGGATTTTGAGTCAGGTCGCCGGTAACCAGAATTAAATCAAAATGATGATGCTCGGCAAAAGCCAGCTCAAGAATAGCATGAAAATAATGCTCGGTATTGATACCCAGAAAGGTTTCATCCAAACCAGGCAGAATGTGCAGGTCTGTTATTTGTAATATCGAAAGAGCTTTCATGATTGAGGTTATTCAATAGTCTTAACAAAAATTTTAGAGTTTCTTTGTGGATTGTACAGTGCCTTGAGTGGGTCGGGAAGGCTGTTGATATCTGACGCTAAAAAGCCGCGCTCAATAAACCAGTGCATGGTTTGGGTTGATAACACAAATAATTTTTTAAGAGCCAGTTGTCCTGCCTTTTGATAGACATAGGTAAGCAATCGATTGCCGCGTGCTGATCCTTGGTAATCAGGATGCACGGCAAGGCAGGCAATCGCGCCGAATTGACCTTGTTCATTGGGATGCAGAGCGGTGCAGCCGATGATCAAGCCGTCCCGTTCGATAATAATATAGTCCGCTATTTCCATTTCAATTTTTTCCCGGGAACGTTTGGCTAAGATGCCTTGTTGTTCCAAGGGCTTAATCAACTCCAGAATGCCGCCTATATCGTTAAGTGTGGCCGGCCGTAACTCTTCAAAAGGGGTTGAGCTAACCAGCGTGCCGATACCATCACGGCTAAATAATTCCAGCAACAGAGCGCCATTGATAGTCCGATTAATCAAATGCACACGCTCTATTCCGGAATGGCAGCTTTTAATAGCCGCTTTAAGCGGCTGACTAATCGTGTCGTCAATATCAGCATGGTGTTGCAGAAAAGTATCTGCTTCATTCGTGGTCATTTGCCGAATTTGCTCGCCGTTATCCGGATTGCTACACGTTTGCTCAGTTAACAGGATTAATTTTTCCGCTTTTAATGCAATTGAAACCGCTGTGGCAACCTGTTCAGCCGACAAATTAAAAATTTCTCCGCTGGGTGAATAGCCAATCGGTGAGATTAACACGATATTATTTTGGTCGAGTTGTTGATGAATCGCTGCACTGTCAATACGACGAACTTCACCGGTATGGCAGTAATCAATTCCGTCTATGACACCGATAGGTTTGGCGGTGACAAAGTTACCGGAAGCCACTTTAAGCCCGCTTCCTGCCATCGGAGAATTTGCCAGCCCCATTGACAACAGTGCTTCAATTTCTACGCGCACCAATCCTGCCGCTTCTTTAACGCATTGCAACGCCAGATCATCGGTAATACGCAAGTGCTGATGAAAGAGGGCAGGGGCGTTGAGCTTGGACAGTCGCTGGTCTATCTGCGGGCGTATCCCATGAACCAAAACAAGACGTATCCCCAAGCTGCTAAGCAAGGCAAAATCGTGGACATGATGATCAAAATCATCAGTCAACACCGCCTCGCCACCAAATGAAATGACAAAGGTTTTGTTACGATGTGCATGGATATAGGGTGATGAGTCTCTAAACCAACTGACGAAAGAGTTTTGTGTGTTCATAATGGCTATTTCCGCGATTGCCAATAATTGGGCTGCTTTCTCAAGTGCATAAAAGTAGTTATTTCTATCTGAGAAGGTCTTGTTCGAAAAATAATCGCATAAGGAAAATGCAATAACCGACATTTTCTGACATCGTCCTCTATCTTTCGATACAACAACGGGGTTCGGCATACTCTGTTGATGGCATCTTCAATAGCCTCAATAAAACGTTTTTCTAAGCCAGCCTGTTGTTTTTTATAAAACAAAACAGTCTGTTCCAGTTCCTCTTGTGCTTGAGGATGCAGGAAATATTTCATAAATAACGCAGTTTCAACACGGCCATAAATTGTTCGCCGTCAACCAATATCGAAGAATTTGTATCTATTTCTTTACAGCGTTTTTGTATTTCTTGTCGCCATGCTTCTGAAACAATAAAGTCTTCCTCGTAATCCAGACTTTCCAGCAATATCTCTGCGATATAAGCTCTTGACGTAGGCTCAAGTTTTAATGCTTGTTCGGCAATAGTTTCTATATTCATAAATCACCTTTAACTTCATCCAGCTATATTTAACAGCAAAGAAGGGTAAGCATTGCGTACCCTACCTCGCTCCGATTATCCTCGATTCCACTATGTTACATCGAGGCTACTTGCTGTATATTCTTTATAATAGCCAGATGACCGGGAAGGAAGTGTTTTCTCACGGTTCTTAAATTCAATACCATCTCTCGTATAAGGAAAAGGCCCACTTTTTTTTATTAACTTATAGGTTGATTGAGCTTCGATAGGTAGAGCATCTAACCTTTGCATTTTTAAAGTTGTTATTCGTCTTCTTGTGGTTTCCAGCAAGTAGCCTCGATGGAGTGTAAACGGAATCGAGGGTATAGGGGGCTTCGATTATCCTCGATTCCACTACGTTACATCGAGGCTACTTGCTCCGATCGTTTCTTTTACAAAATCATACAAAGGACGTAAACGACGGAATGCTTCTTGAAGTTTTGACTTGGCATCCTCTTCACTATTTGGAATTGACGACCATAAAATAGTATTAATACCTAGATGCGGAGTAACTTCCATCATTTTCACTTCTTCACTAGAAATTAAAGTTACTATTTGCTTTGCTCTACCTTTATGATTCTTGTCGGCATTAAGGCAGCCATAAGCTTCATTTAACATTTCGCTCCAAACCGTATCAGTTAATTCCGATAACAAAGTGCCACTACCCTCAATTCTTTCTTTTATGGGTGGTCTGGCCTGATACTGCCATGCCTCACGATCAAGCCAAATATGAATTTTATTTGCACCAGTAATAACTTTAGCCAAGGAAGGTAACTGAGGATTATCGAGTTCTTCCTTAAGGAAAGTTGAAATTGGCCAGTTTTTATATTTCATGCCCTCAAGATTTACCCCAAGTTTTGTTTCTCCGTTTTCATCATTAACCGATATGTTCCATTGGACACCCTCGATGCCATCGCTTACCCCCTTTCCTTTGCCAAAAGCTTTCCCGTTAATACCAAGGATAGAATTAAAAGCATTCACAGCAATATCGTAGTTTGTCATATTTGTACTCTAGATATAACTAAAATTTGGGAATGCAGCCGTAGGTTGAGTTTGACAATAGGAAAGTCATAATCAATCCAAATTATCAGTCACCGCACCCAACGACGCCGAACTTACCAGCCTGGCATATTTTGCCAATACGCCACGGGTATAACGCGGTGCGGGTTGTGTCCATGATTCAAGGCGCTGGGCGATTTCGTGTTCGGTAATAACCAGTTTCAGTTCGTTGGTTTCTGCATCGATAATGATGGTGTCACCATTTTCAATGATCGCTAACGGCCCACCGACGTAGGCTTCAGGTGTGATATGTCCGACCACAAAGCCGTGGGTGCCGCCGGAAAAACGACCGTCGGTAATTAATGCGACTTCTTTACCCAAACCTTTACCCATTATGGCAGAAGTCGGGGAGAGCATTTCACGCATACCTGGGCCGCCTTTGGGGCCTTCATAGCGAATAACAATCACATCACCTTTTACGATGTCGCCGTTTAATATGCTGTGCAGGGCTTGTTCTTCGGCATCAAATACTTTGGCGGTGCCGACAAAGCGCAAACCTTCTTTACCGGTAATTTTTGCAACTGAACCACCCGGTGCCAGATTGCCATATAAAACGACCAAATGACTGTCTTTTTTAATGGGGTTATCCAGCGAGTGAATCACGTCCTGGTCTTCAGGATACGGTTTAACATCGGCCAGATTTTCCGCCAGCGTTTTTCCGGTAACGGTTAAGCAGTCGCCGTGCAGTAAGCCTTTATCCAGCAAGATTTTCATCAACGGTTGAATGCCGCCGATTTCAATCAATTCGGTCATCAGGTAACGACCGCTGGGTTTTAAATCGGCAAGCAACGGTACGCGCTGACCGATGCGGGTAAAGTCATCCAGGGTAATGTCAACGTTACCGGCATTGGCCATCGCCAGAATGTGCAATACGGCATTGGTTGAGCCGCCCAGAGCAATGACAATAGTAATGGCGTTTTCAAATGCCGCTTTGGTCATGATGTCGCTGGGTTTGATGTTGTTTTTTATCAATTCCAGAACGGCCGCGCCGGCACGTTCGCAGTCCAGTCTTTTGTCGTTTGAAATAGCGGCTTGAGCCGAGCTGTTAGGTAGGCTCATGCCCAGTGCTTCAATGGCCGAAGCCATGGTGTTGGCTGTGTACATACCGCCGCAGGAACCTGCGCCTGGAATGGCTTTGGCTTCAATTTCAGCCAGTTCGGCATCATCGATTTGGTTATTGGCTCTGGCACCGACGGCTTCAAAAACAGACACTACATCCAGTTTTTTGTCTTTATGACAACCGGGCATAATGGTGCCTCCGTACACGAAAATGGCGGGACGATTCAGGCGTGATATACCAATCATGCAGCCGGGCATATTTTTGTCGCAGCCGCCAATCGCAACTATCCCGTCAAAGCCTTGGCAGCCGACCACGGTTTCAATTGAATCGGCAATCACTTCGCGGGAAACCAGTGAATATTTCATGCCTTCCGTGCCCATTGAAATACCGTCACTTATGGTAATGGTATTAAAGATAACCGCTTTGCCGTTGGCATTATCAACACCAATCGCCGCAGAATCAGCCAGCTTGTTAATGTGCATATTGCACGGAGTGACCATGCTCCAAGTGGAGGCAATGCCTATTTGCGGTTTTTTAAAGTCTTCATTTTTAAAACCAACGGCGT
>JBAXUR010000173.1:0-5430 GCA_037129595.1 Methylococcaceae bacterium
ACACCAAAAACCGGATACGTATTCTTACTGATGTCGGTGCCAAGGCGGTGCCAATACTGCCGATGCTCAATCCGGTCGCTCAACAACCGCTTGATATGACCTATTCGGCGCTGCGCAGCCTGTCTCCGATCCATCTGGAATACCTGGGTAACATGGGGGTTCAGGCTACCATGACGATTTCATTGCTGCAAAATGGCCGGCTATGGGGTTTGATTGCTTGCCATCATTTAACGGCAAAGCGGGTTTCATTCGCAATGCGAGAGGCGGTTGTATTTATCTCTCGCATGATATCAACAGAAATAACAGCGATTGAAACCAGGAGAGAGCGTGTGCTGCTGGACAAGGTGGCACACATCAAAACGAAACTGCTTAAATCCATTATTAGCCATTCAGAATCCGCTGTTCTGCATAGTTTAAGCACTGATCTCTTGGGTATAGTAGAGGCCTCGGGGTTAATTGTTGTCGTTGAAGGTAATCGCTATTTACAGGGGCAAGTGCCTGAATCGGCTGCCATTGATGCGCTCTTGGGTTGGTTGGGAAAGCAGCCAATAACCGATGTTTTCAGCTGTCACCATCTGGCAGAACAGTTTGCACCCGCCAGTGCCTATCCAGAAATAGTATCGGGTATCATAGCCACAGTATTTTCAAGTGATATGCGAAATTGCGTGGTGTGGTTGCGTAAAGAGAGGCTGCGTACCGTAAAATGGGCCGGCAGTTACGAGCAAGGTCTTGTGCAAACTCCAGCGGGTGATTTTCGTCTGAGTCCACGAAATTCCTTTGAAAGCTGGTCAGAATTATGGCGTGGTCGCAGTACTCCTTGGTCTTTACTTGAGATCAATATCGTTAAGGATTTTGGACAAGGCTTGTCGGAAAGTTTGGCACAAAAACATTACGCCCGTCTGGCAGAAAACGAACGCGTAGAACTCTTTGGGCGCTTACAGAAAATCGCCAGTCGGTTGCCCGGTGTTGTTTACCAATTTCGCTTGCATCCTGATGGGCGTGCCTGCCTTCCATACATTAGTGAGGGCATTCGAGAGATATACCGGCTTAGCCCTGAAGACGTACGTGAGGATGCATCTAAAGTATTTGCCCAGCTTCACCCGGAGGATCTTGAGGCGGTGTGGAGTTCTATCCAACAATCAGCACAAAATTTAACCCCGTGGCAATATGAATATCGGGTACAGTTTGACGATGGAGCGATTAACTGGCTGTTGGGCAATTCGATGCCAGAAGAAGAAGCCGACGGCAGTATACTTTGGCACGGCTTTATCGCTGATATCACTGAGCGCAAACAGTCAGAAGATAAGCTCAGGCTGAGTCATGTTGCCCTGAAAGAAATAAGCCAAGGCGTGCTTATTACCCGTGACGACCAGAGCATACTTTGGGTTAATGAGGCTTTTGAATTGATCACCGGTTATAGCCAGGCAGAAATCCTGGAGCAGAATTGCCGTTTTATTCAGGGGCCACTCACCGATCCACAAACGGTGATTGAGATACGTAAGGCGCTTAAAAATCTTACCTCATTCGCGGGTGAAATACTCAATTACCGCAAAGATGGCACACCTTTTTGGAACGAGTTGACCATTTCGCCCGTGCTTGATGCGCAAGGCCGGTTGATCAACTTTATTAGCACGACGCTGGACATTAGTGAGCGTAAATTGCAGGAGCAGAAAGACCGGGAGCATCTAAGTCAGCTGGCTCATGTTACGCGACTTGGACTGATGGGCGAAATGGCGTCCGGTATCGCTCATGAAGTTAATCAGCCCTTAACGGCCATTGCTACCTATACGCAAGTGAGTTTAAATCTGATGAAGGCTGAATGTCCGGATTTGACGAAGCTTGCCGAGGTTATCTACAAAACCCAGCAACAGGCGTTAAGGGCAGGGCAGATCATTCGTCGCATGAGAGAGTTTGTTAAATCCAATGCCAAGCAGGTTTCAGCGGCCGACCTTAATGAGTTAATTCAAGATGCGGTTAGTCTGTGTCTGCCTGAGTTAAAACTCAACAATATAGGGCTAAGCCTTGAGTTACAAGATTCTTTGCCGTTTGTTAATGTGGATACGCTGCAAATTGAACAGGTCATTATAAACCTGATCAGAAACAGCGCCGATGCCTTGGCAAGTTGTTCTGAAAACCAGCACCGCGAAATATCCATTCATAGCCTGTTAACGCTTAATGAGGGCGTCGAGGTCAGGATAAAAGACAATGGTCCCGGCATTGCTGAAGATCAGCAACAGAAAATATTAATGCCTTTTTACACCACCAAGGCAGAAGGTATGGGCATGGGTTTGTCTATTTGTAACTCAATTATCGAAGCCCATGATGGCAATTTGCGTTTTAATAGCCAAGCAGGAAAAGGTGCTGTCTTTTATTTTACCTTGCCAATAAGTGAAATGTATGATGAGGCAGGCAGGCAGGCAGGCAGGCAGGCAGGCAGGCAATTTTATAGTAACTCTTTAATTTCAATAAAAATCCTGAGTCGGGCGGGTTTTGTAAACCCGCCCACAAATAGACTTTATTTTATGTCGCTATTCAGTTCCCCCTCTTTAAAAAAAAGCGGCTAAACAATGAGTCGTCTATCTTTGACGGCATCAATCAACATATTCAAAAACGGTAACAATTTGATTGATGCCGGGTTGGAGTTTGGTCACGTTGATAACAACGGTACCTTCGTCACGCTGCACCAAGCCCATCAGGTAAGCCGTGCCGTTTTCAGTAATGACTTTTACCGTGGCGGGGTCAAAATCGGGCATGGTTCTGATTTGACTGAGTGCTGTTTTTACTGTGTCGGTAATTAATTGGTCGTTTGCGCGTGAGTTGACATCGCTGGGGCTGGCGATGATTAAATTGTCGTGGATCAGTTTTACATGGGGGACAACCTGGACGGTAGCAACGATTTTTTTTCTAAGTTCTTCATTGGGCGCTTCGCCAGTAATAAGAACGGCACCGTTATAGGCGGTTATTGTAAAGTGACACTGCTTAAGTAAATCGTCCTCGGAATTTAGTTCTGAGTAGGCTTCGGTTTCAATGTCTTTATCCATCAAAATGGCTTCGCGGGTACGGCGATCTTGTAATAAAGCTTGTTCGGTTAGGGCGTCGGGGTTTGTTGCAACGGTTGAGCAGGCGCTTATTAAAAGGCAATTGAGTAGCACCAGCGATAAAAACAATTTTTTCATGGTTTAACCTAAATAGTCTGTCAGCGTTTATCAACCAAATAATTGATGGTCAATCAAGTCACACAAGCAATGGGTGATTAATATATGGATTTCCTGGATGCGTGCGTTTGAGGTTGACGGCACCCGGATTTCTATATCGGTTTCATGGAGTAAGGGGGCAATCATGCCGCCATTATTGCCGGTTAAGGCAATAACCGAAATGTCTTTATCATGAGCGGTGGTGATCGCCTTGGCAATATTGGCAGAGTTGTTGCCATCAGTATAGACCACTAATATATCGCCGCTTTGTCCCAGTGCTCTTAGTTGCTTAGAGAAAACATCATCAAAGTGAAAGTTATTGGCTATTGCGGTGATGGTTGCGGTGTCGGTAGTTAAGGCGATGACGGGCAATGACGGGCGGTCGCGCTCAAATTGGTTAAGCATGGATGATGAGAGTAGTTGCGCACTGGTTGCTGAGCGACCATTACCGCAGGTAAGTATTTTTTTATCATTCAGTAAGGCGGTAACCAGTCGTTGCGAGCCATACTCTATTAGTTCACAGAGATAGGTCATGGCATCCTGCTGGGTTTGGATGCTGTCAGAAAAATGGTTAATGATGCGGTCTTGTAGGCTCATGGTTTGATGATTAATTTAAAAAGCATTTTGTATCCACTCCAGATTGCCATTGCCGGAAATGGCAATAACATCAAAGCGTATGGGTCTGTCTACTTTTTGGGATGATAGGTAAGTATGCGTTGCCGCTATTATACGTGATTGTTTTGCCCGCGTGACACTCTCCACGGCGCTGCCGTATTTATCTGTTTTACGGTAGCGAACTTCGACAATAACCAGTGTTTGATTATCAGTCATAATTAAATCAAGCTCGCCCAGTTTGCATCGGTAGTTTCGGCAAACCGGCTTAAGTCCTTTATCGATTAGAAATTTATGCGCTTGTTCTTCAGCGGATTCACCACGTATCAAGTGTGCCGCTTTGGCTTTGAGTTGAGTAAAAATCACGGTCAATCTCCTGTTTGTATTTATGCTGTAAACAATAAAAAGAGCAAGATACTGGTATAATTTGGCCTTTGCCCTGGCAAGTGCTGTACACCATCATGGTCGATCATGATTTTATGTTGTATCTTTTAATGTGAGGTTATATGAATGAGCGTATCGAATGTTAACTGAGTTTGGCAAATTATACGTTGTTGCCACGCCAATAGGTAATTTAGCCGACATGAGTTTTAGGGCGGTTGAGGTATTAAAAAAGGTTGATTTGATTGCGGCGGAAGATACCCGGCACGTAAAAATACTGTTACAGCATTACGGGATTACCAATAAACTGGTTTCATTGCACCAGTACAATGAGGATAAAGCGTCCGCTGTTTTACTTGAAAAGTTACGCGAGGGGCAATCTATTGCACTGGTTTCGGATGCAGGGACGCCGTTGCTAAGTGATCCGGGTATGCCGCTGGTAAAGCTGGTGAAGGATGCGGGTCTGGATGTTGTACCTATTCCCGGGGCTTGTGCTTTAATTGCGGCCTTGTCGGCGGCGGGACTGCCGGTTACACAGTTTTCTTTTGAAGGTTTTTTACCTAGAACCTCGTCGGCACGCAAAGCTTTTTTTAATGAACGGCTCCTGTCCCCAAAAACCTGGGTGTTTTATGAGTCCTGTCATCGAATTTTGGCGTCATTGCAAGATATGGCGGAGATATTACCGTTAGATCGCGAGATTGTCATTGCCAGAGAATTGACTAAACTTCATGAGACGATTGTAAAAACCAGTTTGGGCGAGGCTCTGGTGCTGGTAGCGCAAAATGACAATATGAGAAAAGGTGAGTTTGTTGTTATTGTCGATGGTGCTGTTGTTGATAAAAAAGAGCAAATTATTACCCCCGACCAGGAAAAATTACTACAGGTGTTATTGCGAGAGTGTTCTATTAAGACCGCAGTGGCAATGGCGGTAGAGATTACCGGAGTTAGAAAGAAGCTTTTGTATCAGGCAGCACTGGAAATAGATAAAGAAAAAGACGCTTAGTTTTTATGTTATTGATGGGTGGTCAATAAATTCAATTATTCTCTATTTCCATCGGCCAATATTGCAAAAATAAAGTGACGTTGAAGCAATTGCTTAGTTTACCGGATTGGCGTTGGGATGATAATACGGTATACTAATGATTGAAAGAGTCGGCTGGACAGTCGCTGTTTTATCATTACGATAAGATGGAGGAAAGTCCGGGCTCCATTGGGCAGGGTGCCAGGTAACGCCTGGGAGGCG
>JBAXUR010000174.1:0-5353 GCA_037129595.1 Methylococcaceae bacterium
ATGCAAATTTCCTCCTCGGAAATCAGAGTGTTATATCCTTCTTTTAATGCGACTTTAATAGCCGCATTTTTTTTGCCCGCAGCTTTGTCTGACAGCTCATGTTTGAGACTCAGAACCCTTTTAAATCCAGTCAGCTTTGGATACCTACTATTTTGAATAGCCCCTATTCACGCCTCTTTATTATTTTTAATAGTAGCCATTAACTAGCATGGGTGCGCAAACTTTAATTTAGTGTCAAACTAAGCCCTTATAAAAGTACCCGTGAGAACACGATGAACTACTGGCTAATGAAATCTGAACCCGATGTGTTTGGCATTAATGACCTTTACAACAAACCTGACCAAACCGAGCATTGGGATGGCGTGCGTAATTATCAGGCCAGAAATATGATGCGGGATGCCATGAAACCGGGTGACCCGGTCTTTTTTTATCATTCAAACTGCGATCAACCCGGTATTGTTGGAATTATGGAAGTCGTTAAAGAAGGGTATCCTGATTTTACCGCCTTTGATCCTGATGACCCTCATTTTGACCCTAAAAGCGATCCTGCCAAACCACGCTGGATGATGGTTGATGTTAAATATGTCAGAACATTATCCCGTACCATTAGCCTTAAAGAATTAAAACCACGTCCGGAACTGGAAGGCATGGTGCTGTTAAGGCGGGGCAATCGTTTATCCATCATGCCTGTGAGCGAAGCAGAATGGGACTTTATTTTATCGCTCGAAACAACGGCTTTGTAAGAAAAAAAGTGGTGACGAAAGTTTCAAGCTAAAGGCGTTCGTCCTTAACGAAATATCTCCGCAAGCATTGCTAACGGTAAAAACAAAGAATCCAAAGCGAAACTTAAAGGCAAATCAACTAATGGATAACGGGGCGGCGTTACTTTAAACTTCCTGAGCGCGACCTCGTTTTCTGCTATCGCCGCGCAATCAAGACGGGTTCCACTATAAACGAACAGTCGCTGATCCAAAGGGAGATCAGTATCCAAAGTTTTAAAAGTGGCGCAACCCGATAATCCTGCCAAGCAAATCACCCCGAATACCAACTGCCTGAACGTTATCAATTTATACCTCATACAAAATTTTCTGCAAGTGTGGGGTATATAAGCGAAGCGTCATACTGCAAGTGTAGGGTGTATAAGCGAAGCGTCATACACCTCATAAGAGACTTACGACTTATCAAAATCATAAGGTAAATTGACGACTGCACCCCACTCTGCGGTATAAATACCTCGTTTGACGAACTGATGAAAACTGGAATATTGCCAATCTATTACTCGTGTTACCCAGCCATGCTTAACAGGATTGTAATGAATATAATCAACATGCCGGATGTAATCTGTTTCGTTACGGAGCGCATGTTCCCAAAAACGGCGTTGCCAAATTCCTCGCTCATGACGTTTAAGACGGACATCGGAACGGCGTTCGGTGATAGGTAATCCCTTAGAGAATATTTTTTTAATCGCACGCCAACAACCTGAAAAATCATCGTCACCTTCGGGTAGGGTCAAGATGCAATACAAATGTTCAAGCAATATGACGATGGCATCAATATGAAAGGGGCGTTGTTGTTTAACGGTACGAAAAGCGTGGCGTAATAGCTCGATGTGTTCGGTTAACAGGTGTTTTTTACGTTCCAGTAAATTAACGGTGAAAAAACAACATCCACCCGGCACACGGTAACGAATATAATTAGACATAAATCCTCAACGGCAGGCATATTAACAGGGCGTAATAATTATAGCCATTGTAGGGTGTATAAGCGAAGCGTCATACACCCAATAAAAAATTACAGATTGCCGGTTTGTCAAAAAAGACGGAATGCAATGAAATCATTACAGTGTTAAAAGGTGCGATGTCGTGTATGACGCTTCGCTTATACACCCTACGCGCCGAGATTACATGCCCGCCCCGCAGGGTGGTTATTTCTTAACATCAGTTTTTACAATCCACTCGGCTCCTGAATCTATCCAGGTTTTTAGCTTCATGACATCTTGATCAGCAAGCTTGTGTCTATTCGCCATAGCCATATTATTTCTTGCACCGGAAACAATCTCAATCAATGGGCTTATAGCACTCTGTCCCGGTAAAATTAAAGGCGACTTTCCATTACTTCCGAAGAAATCTTCACGACGATCAATACGAAAATCGGCGAATTGTTTTTGAGGGCCATGGCATGACAAGCAGTTA
Organism: Methylococcaceae bacterium; assembly: GCA_037129595.1. GTDB lineage: Bacteria > Pseudomonadota > Gammaproteobacteria > Methylococcales > Methylomonadaceae > Methylobacter_C. The sequence goes on from JBAXUR010000174.1 coordinate 2,193, forward strand.
TTTTCTAATATTGGATAAATATCTGTCCAGAATTCTACCGGTTCTTGATCGGCACTATTCTGTATCGGCGAGACGGCTAACGATTGCTTAACCTGATCACTATAATCCATACGGCCAGAATGTTTTCCCCGCATTGGATCGGCTATTTCTGTAACGCTATGTTGAGCAGTCCAGGCAAAAAGCGTCATCAAAAGAATGACTATGACGCTTGTTAAAATACCACTACGAATCAGCGAAGGGTGAGCGGTTTTTACCAAATGACAGCGTTTACCGATAACGGTGACTATCCAATTCCAATGCAGAGCCAAATGAATAACAAATACTATCAAAAGCCCCAAGCTAATCCAGAAATGAATATCGCCCCATTGGTGCCGGGTATAACCCCACAAGCTCAACATTTTGTTGCTACCGGGTGGTAACGGAAAACGAAGCATATAACCTGTCGCAATCATGCCTAACAGTAGAAATGCCGCGATTATGTCGATAATGATGTTAGCAAGTGTACGATTCATAAAATAATTTTGGGACTCAACGGCAGGCATATTAACAGGGCGTAATAATTATAGCCATTGTGGGGTGTATAAGCGAAGCGTCATACACCCAATAGAAAGTTACGGATTGCCTGTTTATCAAAAAAACGGGATGCAATGAAATCCTGGCTTTATAAAATAGCGCAACGTTAAACATTTTATTTGCTCCCAACCGTTAAAGTTTATATGCTTGGCAAAACCACTATGGGTAGGATAGTATAACCACCATGAAAATAGAAATTGTCACCACACTAAAACGCCAAGCAACCAAAATTCTTGCCGAACTGCATGAATCTAAAGAACCTGTTTTAATAACAGAGCATGGACAACCATCGGCTTATCTTATAGATGTCGATGATTATGAGTTTATGCAAAACCGGTTACGTATTCTTGAAGGTGTAACCAGAGGCGAAACAGCTATTTTTGACAATCGCATTTATAGTCAGACGGATGCAAAAGAGAAAATGAGTAAATGGCTCAAATAATCTGGACTGAGTCCGCTTTAGCCGATTTGAATGAAATTGCAGAATACTATATGACAGCTCTTGATTAGGCGCTTTAAACAGGTTGTGTTATTTTATATTAATTGTAAGCATTGCTTCTGTATGCTTATATCTTCGCGGTGCCTGCTCTTTACCTGTGTAATGTGCCTAATAAGATGATAACTTAATTGCTTTATTTAGTTTTTGTTAAAAGACTTTTGATCACCTACTTAATCGTTTCAATAGGCGTTAATTATGAGCGAATACCAACAGCAAATTCAATCTTACATTCAATTTAAAAAAGACGAGTTTTCACTTTTAAATGATTACAACACCAAAGTTGTTTCTTTTGGCTTTGCGGCTTTCTTTGCTCTTGCTACTTACTTAAAGACGTTCTGCCAAAGCACTGCGTTCGTTGTCGCCCTATTATTTATGAGTGCGTCTGTTACAATTTTCGTTTTTTTTGAGCTATACCGGTCTTTCTTGCTGAACAAACATGCTCACGATGAATCCTTGGCACTAGACAAGCTTCCCGACGACAATCCAATGCTGCTCATTACAGAAAAATTCAAAATTAATTATGTTCGTTTTCAACGTTGTTACCCATATTTTTTCTTCCCAACTTTATTAACAGGCCTGATTGCTGTAGCTCTTCTTTTTTATTGCTATATTAAAGTGCTAATTTTTCGCTAGTTTCCCATCCCCAGCTTGAAAATTCGGTTTTGGAAGCTCTAGCTTCGCTTCCGAGGTTATCAGACTGAAGATTGGGAACCACAAAAAAACAGCCAAACTGGCATACTATTTCATCAATTCAATAGAAGGTTTCACATGAAAGTTTTGTCTCCAAGCGTACTTTTAATTGTTGCATTATCAAGTGCTCCAGCATTAGCATCACAATCATACAATTTTTCCTACACACCAGACGCGACTGATACAATCACTGGGTCATTCATCGGAACAGCAACCGGCGATATAATTACAAATCTGACCGATATTAGTATATTTTACAATAACGTCGCATTCATTGGTAATGGCTCATTAAAACCTTGGTCACTAGTTTTCGACACCTTCTACGTTCCAGATGGAGGCTACGTTTCAGGGAATGCAACACATCTCGCACAAATTTCATTCTCTGGCAACAGTAACAATTTTCTATTTACTGATGATCACACTATTTACCAAAACTCCGCAAATGAATTCCTTAGCACTCCCTTATATGCTGGAAAAACGTACTTAACTATTGGACAAAACTTTAACGTATTTCTCCCACGTCCTGATACCACTAATTGGTCTGTAACGGCAGTACCTTTACCCTGCGCAATTTGGTTATTTGCCAGCGCATTAGGCTTACTGTCGTTCACCAACCGTAAAAATAAAACAGCGAGTAGCCTCAATATGACGTAGTGGAATCGGCTACCAACTTTAGACAGGACAAGCAAAAAGGCTTAACCGTCAATACGGTTAACTTAATGATAAAGCATCAAGTGACCGTTCGCTGAGCGGAGTCGAAGCGAGTTGTCCGCTTCGACTCCACTCAGCGAACGGTTTAACCTTAAACTGTTCCGCCTTAAGTAGGTAGCCGTGGAATCTAGGATAATTGAAACCTAATTCCTCGATTCCGGTTTACACCCGCGCGGGCAGGGGTTTATAACCCCGTCCCAAACATTTAGATGATCCCTCTATCTTAGGATCATACGAGAAACCCTGCGGACGGGGTAACATACCCCGTCCCACTTTGAAACAACACAACAATTTGTTTTTCTTCGTGCTCTTCGTGTCTTCGTGGTGAAAAATCACTCTTCCTTATTAATTAAAAAATAAACCACCGGAATCACCAGTAAGGAAAACAAAGTCGAGGCAAAGATACCAAAAATGAAACTCCAGGCCAGTCCTGAAAATATCGGGTCAAGGATAATCACAAACGCACCGAACATGGCGGCTCCGGCGGTCAGGAAGATGGGGCGCAAACGGATGGCACCGGCTTCGATCAGGGCATCGGCAAGGGTCACATCGGCACGGGCGCGAATGCGTTCGATAAAATCGATCAGGATAATGGAGTTGCGCACGACAATACCTGCCAAGGCAATCATGCCGATCATGGCGGTGGCGGTAAAATAAATGGGGTTGGGGTAAGCGCCGACAGGCGTTG
>JBAXUR010000175.1:0-5312 GCA_037129595.1 Methylococcaceae bacterium
GATATTTACTGCGGCAGTATCGGGTCTGAGTATATGCACATTGTGGATACTCAAACCAGACGCTGGCTGATAAGTCGTATGGAAAGCTCAAAAACCAATTTAATACTTGATGCCGATAAAAAACGCTGGCTTTTAAAGCTGTTAACGGCGGCTGAAGGCATAGAAAGTCATTTGCACCATCGCTTTATCGGCCAAAAACGTTTCTCTCTTGAAGGGGGGGAATCACTCATCCCCATCCTTGATGAATTAATTCAAGGCTCCGGTGATAAGGGCGTTAAAGAAATTGTTATCGGCATGGCGCATCGAGGCCGCTTAAATGTCTTGGTCAATATCTTGGGAAAAAGTCCTGCCAGTTTATTTGATGAATTTGCAGGTATATCGTCCCCATCGCCCGGCGTTAGTTCCGGTGATGTAAAATATCACATGGGTTTTTCCTCTGATATTGCAACGCCAGGCGGCCCTGTCCATTTAACACTGGCCTTTAATCCCTCGCATCTGGAGATTATCAATCCGGTGGTTGAAGGTTCGGTAAAAGCACGCCAGGATCGAGCCGGAAATGATGGTGTAAACACGGTGATTCCTGTTTTAATTCACGGCGATGCCGCTTTTTCCGGACAAGGTATTGTCATGGAAACTCTAAACATGTCGCAAACCCGCGCTTTTTACACGGGCGGAACCGTCCATATTGTCATCAATAATCAAATTGGCTTTACCACCAGTAATGCGATGGATGCCCGCTCCACTTTAAATTGCACGGACGTTGCCAGCATGATCCAGGCACCGGTTTTTCATGTCAACGGTGATGATCCGGAAGCTGTTATCTTTGTAACAAAACTCGCGCTCGATTACCGAATGACCTTTAATAAAGATGTCGTTATCGATCTTGTTTGCTATCGTCGCTTGGGCCACAATGAAGCTGACGAACCTGCAACGACCCAACCCCTGATGTATAAAAAAATCCGCAAACACAAAACTACGCGGAAAATTTATGCTGAAAAATTGATTAACGAAGCGATTATTAGTGCCGAACAATCGGTACAAATGGAGCAAGATTATCAAAAATTACTGGATGCCGGTCAAGTTGTATCAAGACCCGTATTAGAAAATCCCAACTATACCTACACCAATCAATGGAATAAATTCCTGCATAAAAGCTGGGAGACGCCTTGTAATACCGCCATTTCAATGGATCATTTACGCTTTTGTAATGACAGAATGCAGCGTTTGCCTGCCGGATTTGAACTGCATCCCAGAGTTGCCAAAGTCATGGATAATCGCCGAAAAATGGCGGCGGGCGCACTGCCTTTAGATTGGGGGTTCGCTGAAAACCTGGCTTACGCTACCCTTCTTTTAGAAAAACATAATATCCGTCTAACCGGTCAAGACGTAGGACGAGGAACCTTTGTTCACCGCCATGCGGTATTACACAGCCAAATCAATAATAAAACCTACACACCGATTAAACATCTGGATAAGGATCAAGGTAGCGCACAAATTTTCGATTCTCTGTTATCAGAAGCCGGTGTCTTAGGTTTTGAATACGGCTACAGCACCACGATGCCTAATACACTGGTCATCTGGGAAGCACAATTTGGCGACTTTGCCAATGGAGCGCAAGTGCTAATTGATCAGTTTATCAGTTCCGGCGAAACCAAATGGGGACGCTTGTGCGGACTGGTCATGTTGTTACCTCATGGTTTTGAAGGGCAGGGCCCTGAACACTCATCAGCCAGACTGGAGCGGTATTTACAACTCTGTGCCGAACATAACATGCAGGTTTGCAATCCGACGACACCCGCACAAATATTTCATTTATTACGCCGCCAATTAATCCGTCCATATCGAAAGCCGCTCATTATTATGAGTCCTAAAAGCCTGCTGCGACATAAGCTGGCAGTCTCTACACTGGAAGATCTGACTACTGGAAAATTTCATCCTGTCATCGGTGAACAAGATGATATTAATCCCAAAAAAGTTACCCGTTTTATTTTATGTGCGGGTAAAGTATATTACGACTTGTTAGAGGCGCGTCGAGTCGATAATCTCCAGCATGTAGCTATTGCCCGTCTCGAACAACTGTATCCTTTTCCGGATAAATTACTTAAACTGGAACTGGCAAAATACCCGCTGTTAAAAGATTTTATCTGGTGTCAGGAAGAACCCAAAAACCAAGGTGCCTGGTATCAATCAAAACATCACTTTACCGATACTGTGCAAGCCCAAATAAGCGTCACTTATGCCGGACGTGAAGCATCGGCAGCACCGGCTGTCGGCAAGTTTCACGTTCATATAGAACAACAAAAAGCTGTCGTTCAATCAGCCTTATACGGCACCCCTTCAGGAAAATAACATGAGCATCGAAGTCCTAGTTCCCAATCTACCCGAATCTGTTGCTGACGCAACACTGATTACCTGGCACAAACAAGCCGGTGATTTCGTTAACAAAAACGAAAACCTGGTTGATCTTGAAACAGATAAAGTGGTACTTGAAGTGACCGCACCCGAGTCCGGCATACTGACTCAAATACTTAAAGACAATGGCGCTATCGTTACCGGCGGCGAGTTACTGGCCTTATTGGAAACTGAAGCGACTCAGGCAAGTCCTGCCGTCGACCCTATAATAATTGCCCATAAAACACCAGAACACAACGAGGACGATATTCCGTTAAGCCCTTCAGTTCGTCGCTTAATCCATGAGAATACTCTGAACCCTTCGGCAATAACCGGCACCGGAAAAAGTGGCCGGCTGACTAAAGCGGATGTACTGGAGCATCTTAACAAACCAACACCAGTCCCGGTAAAAGCAGAAAATAAACCGCCGGTTCCAAGCCCTGTACAGCAAATAAAAACCGAAACAGCAAAACCCGTTGAAGCAACTGTGATTGCCTCAGGTCTGCGTCCTGAACAACGCGTTCCCATGACCCGTTTAAGAGCAAAAGTAGCCGAACGTTTATTGCAGGCGCAACAAAACGCGGCCATGTTGACAACCTTTAACGAGGTCAATATGCAAAATGTCATTGATCTTCGTAACCAATATAAAACCCGATTTGAAGAAAAACACGCTGTCAAACTGGGCTTTATGTCTTTTTTTGTTAAAGCCTCCATTGAAGCTTTAAAACGTTTTCCGGCCATTAATGCTTCCATTGATGGCAACGATATAATTTATCATGGTTATTACGACCTGGGTATTGCGGTCAGTACACCACGCGGCCTGATTGTGCCGGTCTTGCATGATGCCGATCAACTCGATTTTGCGGGCATAGAAAAAAGCATTGCCGATTTCGGTGGCAAGGCCAGAGCCGGCACCTTGACCTACGATGACTTGAAAGGCGGCACCTTTACCATTACCAACGGCGGCGTGTTTGGTTCAATGCTGTCAACGCCGATACTTAACCCGCCTCAATGTGCCATTTTAGGTATGCACGCAATCAAAGAACGTGCAGTTGTGGAAAACGGCCAAATCGTGATCAGGCCGATTATGTATCTTGCGCTATCTTACGATCACCGTCTGGTGGATGGCCGCGAAGCCGTACAATTTTTAGTAACTATTAAAGAATGCCTGGAAGCTCCCGCTCACCTTCTACTTAACATTTAATATTATGCCAAACAAGCAAACACATTACGATGTCATCGTCATCGGCGCGGGACCTGCCGGTTTTGCCAGTGCTGTTCGCTGTGCGCAACTGGGCTTAAAAACCGCCTGCGTCGATAACTGGCGCAATAAAAACAAGCAAGGTCGATTGGGCGGAGCGCATCTCAATACCGGAGGCGTTGCCTCCATGACTTTGCTGGAATCCGCAAAAATCTATCATCAACTCAATCATGAAATAGCCAAGCACGGCATTCATGCAGAGTCAATCTCAATAGATGTCCCATTAATGATTCAGCGCAAAGACAAAATCATTGAAGACATCGGTCACAAAATGGCAGGCGTTTTCGCGCATCACAAAATAGACCATATTCATGCCAAAGCCCGCTTATTAAATACCCGGCAAGTAGAAATCGCCCACCTTGAAACACAGGTGCATTCAGTGATTGAAGGCTCGCATATTATTCTGGCGACAGGATCAACCCCAGTCACCTTACCTTGCGCCCCGATAGACAATGAATTTATTATTGATTCCATTGCGGCGTTAAATCTTAAAGAAGTCCCAAAAAAATTGGCCATTATCGGCGCGGGTGTGGTCGGTCTTGAATTGGCAAGTATCTGGCATAGGTTGGGGGCAGAAACAATACTGCTGGAAGCGCAAGAAAACTTTTTATCCTTAGTTGATCAGCAAATTTCAGGCGAAGCTTATCGCATCTACCAACAGCAGGGTCTCGATTTACGTTTGGGTGCCCGTGTTATTTCTGCAAAAAAGGGCAATAAAAAAGTCACCGTAGAGTATCAAGACCAAGATGGCACTCACAGCCTGCGTGTCGATAAACTGATCGTTGCCTGTGGTCGAAAACCCAATACCGGCGATTTGGCAGCACCTGAAGCTGATTTATTACTGGATGACAACGGCTATATCCATGTTGACGATAATTGCCGTACCAACCTGCCCGGTGTTTATGCTATTGGTGATCTGACTTTACTGGGGCCAATGCTGGCACATAAAGGTATAGAAGAAGGCGTATTTGTTGCCGAACTGATTGCCGGCATCCATAACCCTATTAACTACGACAATCTCCCGTGCGTGGTTTACAGCGAACCTGAAATTGCCTGGGTAGGTCAAACTGAACAAGCGCTGCGGGCCACCGGAGAACCGGTCAAAATCGGCATCTATCCGTTAACCGCAACCGTTCGTGCCCTGGCGATGGGCAAAACTGAAGGCATGATTAAAATCATAGCGCACTCAGAAAATGACAAAATACTCGGTGTTCACATCATCGGCACCCAAGCCTCTGAACTGATCGCTGAAGCCGTGTTGGCAATGGAGTTTTCGGCCAGCAGCGAAGACTTGGCAAGAACCATACATGCCCGTCCGACCTTGTCGGAAGCCGTGCATGATGCAGCGCTTATGCTTAAAGAACGGGCATCGCCTTTATCGGCAAGTCAATAAAATAGAATGCCACAATTTTGCCTTTCACCCGATAGCGTCGATAATCTGTTATAGTTTTATAGTTTTATAGTTTTATAGTATTTGTTATTTCGATTTTCGTAGGATGGGTAGAGGCTGGCCGAAACCCATCAAACCCATGCCGAATCGCCAGTAAATTCAAACAGAACTCTCTTTAAACCATCCCAATTATTATTAAGGCTCGATGAGGCAACATGATGGGTTTCGGCTATCGCCTCTACCCATCCTACGCCTGCCCCGGTTTAAGTT
>JBAXUR010000176.1:0-5312 GCA_037129595.1 Methylococcaceae bacterium
TCAGCGTGTTTGCACCCAAAGTGGTGAGACCCGCACCGGTCATCGAATCGATGGTCTTGTTCGCGGCAATGGTAAAGGCGCCCTCATTGGCCACGCCTGAACTGGCGGCAATGGTGCCCGTAGTATTTAACGCCAAGGTGCTGCCGCTACCAATCATGGTCGCGCCGGTATAAAGATTGACGCCGCCCAAGGTTAGGATCCCGGTGCCGTCCGTAGTCAGGTCTCCCGCGCCAGAAATAACGCCTGCAAAAGTAGCCGCGCCCCCCGTCGTTCCTATTGTCAAATTATTCGCGTTGAGGTTAACAAGTGAATTAGTAGCACCGACGAGAGAAGCGATGAACTGGTCGGCACCGAGTGCCAGCGTCGAAGTGCCGCCACCTGTTTGATCCATACTCACTGCGGTGCGACTGGGAGTAGGCAACGCATTGGCAACATTTGCGTTTAGTGTGGCTCCGTTAATAATAAAGGTCGGGCCATTGTAGCTGTTGGCAGCGGACAGGGTTGTAGTTCCACCATCGATGATGAGATCGGAGTTGACGCTTGAACCGGAAATAGAGCCGGTCACATTAATGCCGTTGCTGCCGCCCTTGAGGGTAAGCACCGCACCGTTTTTGGCTACAGCACCCGACAGCGTCAGCAAGCCGGAGCCGGCATTCTGAATGGTGTCCAAACCATTGCCCAGGACATTGATATCCTTGGCCAGCGTACCTACTGCGCCGGTATAGTTAAGGATACCGGACGAGGTACCGACAACACCGAGGTCCACGACGGCGTTAATGCCAAGTGACTGATTGTCTGTCGCGATGGCACTAACGTTGTTAATCGATAAGGTACCGTCTGCGATTATCGTCTTGCCGGTATAGGTGTTGAACCCGGAAAGCGTTAGAGTATTAGCACCATCCTTCGTCAGCGATCCTCCTCCTGCTCCCGAAATAACACCTACAAAAGTAGTCGTACCCGCAGCCGCTCCTATTGTCAGGTTATTCGCGTTGAGGTTGGCAAGCGAAGTAGTATCGCCGGTGAGCGAGGCGATGGACTGGTTGACGCCGAGTGCCAGTGTCGAACGGCCACTGCCCACCTGATCCATACTCACCGCCGTGCGACCGCCGGAGGTCGGCAGCGCAACGGCGGCGTTCGCGTTTAGTGTGCCTCCGTTAATGATAGCGGTAGAACCATTGTAAGTGTTTGCGGTTGCAGCATTCAGGTTGACAGTGACATTATCTACCACAAGATTAGAATTGGCCGCGCCACTGATCACGCTATTGACGTTGATCGCCCCGGCTCCGGTGACTCCATTTAAGGTCAAAGTCTTGCCGTTTTCTTCGATACCTCCCGTAAACGTCAAGCCGCCCGTGCCTGCCGAAGTGATTGTACTATCACTGGCCAGTGTGACCAAGCCACTTAAACTTGCGGCTGCCGAGCTACCATTGGATAACGCACCACCGCCCAATTCGACACCCGTACCATTAAGCGTGACCGCTTCGGCACCTACTGTCTGGCCGTTTAAATCCAAAGCCGCATCTATCAAAACCGTCGTACCCGCGTCCGTCGTACCCAGTCCATTAGCATTACCCAGCATCACCTTTCCGTCGGTGATGGTAGTCAAACCGGTGTAAGAATTGTCGCCATTTAGCGTCAATATGCCGTCACCATCTTTAGTCAGCGTTCCGCTACCCGTAGCGATGCTGCTGCTGATGATCGTGTCACCCGCCCCGCCGATGGTCAAGCCGTCACTTGAGTGTGAACCGGTTATGGCGCCTGCGTTATTAAGCCTCAAAGTGCCTGAGTCACTGTTAATCCGTGCGGCGCCATCGAGTGTAATCTGGCCTGTATAAATATTGGTGCCCAAAATGCTGCGCAACGCGCCAGTGTCAGTACCCGCACCCTGCCCGGTGAGCGTAAGGGCTTCGGCGAGTATGGTAATGCTTCTGGAAATCTGCAGTTCTGCATTGTTGGCGACGGTCGTGCCATTGCCAGCGCCAGTATTTCCAAGCGCACTGCCATTTTCGATATGTAATATGCCCCCACTGACTACGGTGGCCCCGTCGTAAGTATTGGCGCCATTGAGATTCACTATTTTGGTTGTGGTTTTATTGAGGCCCAGTGTGCCAGCCAAAACAGAGTCAACCGTACCTTTTTGCATGTCATAAGCTTGGGTACTGGTCAGGGCTGAACCCTTAATGCGGCCACCATTCTGCAAGGTGACCTTACCAACAGTTTCGGCGGTAGCAAGATCAAAAATCGCTGTACTTCCGTTAACGAAAACGTCGGTAGTATGGATGAGTGTACCGGAAAGGAACAACGTGCCAGCGGTGATAGTCGTATCGCCGGAGTAGTTATTGGTACCGGCGAGATTCCAAGTGCCAGCACCGTTTTTGATTATGGCCACGCTGCCACCTGCTCCATCGCTAATAGCACCGCTTAGGTTGTTATTTGCCTGACTACTACCGTCGAGCGTGAGCAGTGTAGCGCCGCCTGCTATCCCTGTCACTGAACCGACCTGCAATAATGATCCGAAATTAGAAGTGAAAGTGGCATTGTTCTGAAGCTGAATGGGCGATAAAATTTTGTTTTGAGCATTGTCCGTCGTGGCATTATTGATGATCGTACCATTATTGGTTAATACCAAGGCGCCAACACTATTAAGGGTGTAACCAGGAGAGGTAGTGTTGCCAAAATAGATAGACAGGACATTCCGACCGGCATCAACCGTGATGGTTCTTGTACCCGTAAGCGATTTATCAAACGTTGCGGTGTCTCCATTGGTGGTCGAACCGGACGTCGCACCAGGGACTACATTGAGAGTCCAATTAGCAGGAGCAGTCCAGAGGCCGTTAGCATCCACATTCCAAGAACCATTATCAGCAAACGCCGACACTGAAACCATTGTCAGCAGCGCAATCATAACATTGGCAAACATTAGTTTTTTCATGGGGCGGCCTCTTTTTGTGCCGGTGCCGCGGCTTGGATTTTCTCTTGGCTCTTACGATATTTTTCTTGCATGCCTCGCCACTGGGTCATTTGCGCTGTGGTGAGTTCCGTTTCTATGGCCCTGATACTGGCAATATCTTCGTAGGTGGCTTCTGCCTGTATCCGGGCGATGGTGCGCAGTTTTTCTTTTATCTTGGTCAGATCGGCCTTGCTCTCCAGCATTTTATTGAGTCCGGCTCGGTGCTGGTTGAGTTCTTGGGTCTTTTTCTTAAGCGTGTCCTGAATCTTGGCGATGATGGTACGAAGGTTGGCTTCCTGCTTGTCGGTGATGGCGAGTTGTTTTTTGTATTTAAAGATGGACTCGTCGCCTTTTTCTTCGGCTGAAGATAAGGCGGCGCCTGTTAACAAAAGCGCGGTTATAAGGATAATCGCAATGGCTTTGATAGGTTTGCTAAACATCGAAGTGCCTCTGAATTGATAGTTACCGTTGCAAATAAAGTAAACAGGGTTATCGGGCTAAAGATTTTCTTACGCTGCGAGACAGGAGTCGAGTAGTCCCCAGAAGCGATAGTGCATGTTTTTTCACGAAGCGTAGCGTAGTGAAAATGCAGGCTTTACGAAATCGCGTCGAATCATTGGAGAGCATGTGAGCCATCCCCTTGTTGGGTGGCGAACGAGTGACCAGGACGGCGAGCCAAGGTCGGGTTAGCTTATTGAGCGTAGCGAGATAACGTAACCCGACATTTTCAGCTCCAATGCGTCGGGTTACGCTATCGCTAACCCGACCGGCTGTTTTAAAAGTTATTGAAGCCTTCAACCGTTTAAGTCGGGTTTCGACCCCGACCGGCATTGATAAGCCGTTACCGATTACAAGCCCAACACTGCTTTTTGTACACCGGTCCATTCGCCATGCGCTTCGCTTTTGTCCCACCAACGGAGCCGGTACTCACGGGTTTCATGGGTATTGCCGGGCGCGAGTGGACGCACATCCAGATAAGGCTTAAGCGTATCAATAGCTAAAAAAGCCCACTCACCGCCGTTGATTCGGCTTTCTATCCAGATACCATCGTGGCCGTATTTATTAAAATCGATACGCACTTGGTTTACATCAAGCCCCATTTCTACGGTAAGCAAGAACTCGGGAACCAAATGTTCAACGTTATCTTGTATAGCAATAACGCCCAGATCTTTACCGATAGCCTCATTATAATTAAGGCTGGCCTTAATACGGGCAATCTGGCTGAAAAGACGTTTTTGGATACCGGGCGCAGGCGCAGGGGGTGGATTGGGAAAGACAGTCGGCTTGGGATATTCCGTTGTGCCGCTGCCATTACCTCCTATCATAATATGTTTATACGCAGTCGCTTCCTTGGCATCCCGCTGGGTAGCGGGATGCCACTCTTGTAAAAGCCAGAGGTAATAGAGGATGTCGGCCTGAGTCAGGGTGATCTCCTCGGCACTAATGCCGCACAGGGGCCCGTTAACAGGAAGCTTTAAAGAGTAATGGGTAAGCCAGACAAGTTGCCCGGCCTCAGTTGTAGGGAAAAAACTATTAACGATCATAATAACAGGCAGACTCCAGCCGGATAATTAAATGAAGTTTTCAGGGATTAGGAAGAGGTTGGCAGAGCGGGCAGCGTTGCCGAGAGTGCCAAGCCTTTTTTTCTAGAGGCTAGGTTAATCCTTTTAAGAGCGAGCTGTCAAGAAAACTATTATAGCGTGTACACTAACGATTATTAACCGCTTCTTATGGTTGTCAAGAAGCGGTTAAAAACAGTTAGGGTTATCACAAATAGTGCCAACCCACCCACACGATAAATTTACGACCGCCAGAAAACTTGTTGGCCGCTTACTAAAACTTATTGCTGGCTTGGTGCTATTAATTGGACGCTTACAAAAACAGTTAAGGCGACTCCTAATTATTTTTGTAGAGTCCTTGCAGAATTTATTGGGCGTGACGGGGTTGTAAACCCGGTCACGCCGAAGAACACCGACATCATCACCTAAAAACAACCGCCTTTGGGAAACCGTACTCGTTCCCAAGCTCCGGCTTGGGAATGCAGACAGTGACGCTCCCGCGTCACGCAACGCTGGAGCGTTGCCGGATGAATTCCCACGCTGGAGCGTGGGAACTAGGCGTAATCTTGGGAGAATATTTTCTGCGTGCTGCCAAAGTTAAGTCTTGCGGGCTTGTCCCGCCTTAAGTGGGTAGCCAAAAAAGTGAACCTATGAAGCAAATTTTTATCGTTTCAAAAATGTAGTTTTAATCGATAAAAAACACTACTCTTTTTGGCTCTATGTGATTTACAGTGGGTAACACATAATCAAAAATGTAAGCTGGTCATAAGAAGAATTGATATTACCACAAGTCCCAGAGCCGT
>JBAXUR010000177.1:0-5190 GCA_037129595.1 Methylococcaceae bacterium
GGCTGGGTAACCGTTAATGGCGTGGAGATTATCATTCCCTGCAATACCATCTTGCAAATGCCGGCCACTTCGTTGACCTGGGCAGAGCTGTTTGATCCTGCGTTGATAAACGATGCTACAGTACCTGCCGGTACTTCAGGTCTGGCACTTGAAGATAGAGACATGACGCAGGGAGCCTTGCCCTTGCCATCTTATGAAATTCATATTCAGGGCAATATTGTCAAAGACCCTGTGTCGGGTGAGTCCAAGTATATAGCCGGACTGGTTTTTATCTCACAACAAGCACTTAATCTGGGGCAGGGTTATATCAAGTCCATTGACTATAGCAGCGGTGAACTTTGCGTTTCTTCCGGTTTACCCACTACCGGACTACCGGGGCAAGCAATCCCCAATCAAGAGTGTTTGTTTCCGGACGCCCGTGTCAGGATTAACGACCCGGTCGGTCGTTTTGGCCTTAAACATGGAGGCACTGGTTGTCTGGCATTGGGCACTTGTGATGTTGAAGAGAGTCATTATGATCAACGGTTTACGGCGGATACGGATAATCCGACCATTCATGCGGCTACCGGTTTTCCGATGTGTATTCCAAGGGCTTATCCTTTTGGTGCGGACGGTGATACGGATGCACTTTGTCCGCAACAGAATCGTCCCAAGCAAGGTAACAACGGCTCTAAATGTACAAATTTACCTGTCGCCAATGGCATTACTTTTCCCGCTTTTCCGGCACAAAAGGATGGTTATTGCCACAGCTTTGTAATGGATGCTTTACCCACAAATCCAACGCCTCCATCAGGCCCTTGCGGAACAATTATGGACGCAAACGGGGTTGCCGTGACCAATCCTTGTACAACACGTGCGGATCGCCAAGCACCTTTTGAAGTGGGTGATTACATTGATTACTCGGGTACGTTGACCGTGGATGTGCAAAATTCAATGACGGTTACACCTTATTATATATCTGCACATACCATCAATGCCCATGTCGGCATTTATACCTATCCGGGCACCAAGCCGGTTTATGTAATGATTGAGTCGTTGCTGGCAGGAACCAATGCTTTACCTTTACAAAATCTTTCACAGGAAGTGACTTCAAGGATTAAGGTTGAGGGCTTCACTACCGATCCCAGTACCTTGGTGGATATTTTTGCCATGGATGTTGACAAGGTAACCGGACTGGTAACCGAGCGCTTATTAAGTAGTGTAAATCCTTCCGGCCCACCGGTTATAGGACGCGTCCGCTTTGTGCCTGCTACCGGTGCTTATACTCCACCAACGCGGAATATGCGTATTGTTAGCCGGACGTTGTGTAATAGTAAAACCATGCCTTGTTACCTGCCGCAAGCTTATCAGGATCCAAAAAACCCTGCCGGCAAGTATGCAAACGGCTTGGTTGCAGGTCAGTATAATGCACCCAATTTTGAGTATATTTTCCCTGAAAACTTGTTTTTGGGTGATCCGGTGTTGCCCAATAACTTTCAGGATTTGGCTTTTTTGGCCTGTGGTTCCGGACCACTGACCACCGCAACGGCTGCTGATGATCCTAAGGCGCCCCTTGTTATGACACTTGATCCGCCACCTTGGGCACAGCCTATGCCCGCGCCCAGCCAATGTGGGGGAGTGTTGGCAAACCGTTTGACTATCCCTACAACACAAACACCTGATACAGCTAGCGTTGTCACCGCAACTTGGGACAACAGGCAAAATAAAGGCAAGCTGACTGTTATCGCGACTTCTTCGCTACCAAACGCGACACCTAACCTGCAAATGTATGTACAGGCTACGGGTGCGTCTGGTGCTCAGATGAGTACTGATCCCCAGCCAATGCAGTTGATAACCAATCCTGCGGTAGCGCCTGCGGGAGGGTTGCCATGTCCGGTTGCCAATAATCCGTGCTGGGTGTATTCAGCATCAGGAACCATTGTAGATCCATTGCATCCGCGTGGAAATCCAGCGTTACCTACCAATATATACACGCTTCCGGTTTCAGTCACGGTCTACTCAAGCCGGGGTGGTGTTAAAAGCATTGTTCCAACACTGATATGTGGGGTAATTACCACCTCTACAGGGCTTGTGAACACTTGCCAATTTTAACCAAGCCATTAATTAACCCCTGGAGAGAATTTATTATGAATACTGTAACTACATCAAGTCGAAAGGGTTTAGTAGATCTTTTTGAACGGGCTACTTTTCTGGGGGGGGCGGCTTTACTGGTTGCTTTTGCTCAGCCGGCTATGGCTGCGGCTGTCGCCAAGGCAACACCCTTGCAAGTTTTTTGTGCGGCTAATGCCATGAATGTAGCTGCCTTTCCCGAAATGCCCGGCTCTCTTAAATGTACGCCTGTGCCAGAACCCTATACGGTTGATGGCAGTGGTAATCAAGCGTCGATATCACCGAGCATTATTAAAAACAAGGCCGCTGCTATTGCACTGGGAAAAATGTTGTTTTGGGATAGTCAGGTCGGCAGTGATGGTCTAGCCTGTGCCAGTTGCCATTTTCAGGCGGGCGCGGATAACCGCATTAAAAATCAGATTGATCCGGGCTTAAGAAATGCCGGCGGCAAGTTTGCCAGTGACGGTGTTACCCCTATAGGCAAAGTTTTCGATTTCATGGCTTCGTATCCCAACACGACCAAATTGGATCCGTTGTTGCCCACCTCTGGAAAAGGTCCCAATTACACACTGACAAAGAAAGATTTTCCGCTACGGCAATATCAAGAGCCACAAAATCCTGTCGCAGGCCAAGCGCTTCAAGCGGATCGAAACGCTCAAGTTGTCTACGACAGTGATGATGTGGTGTCATCGCAGGGGGTTTACCATTCAACATTTAATGGTTTGACACCTTCAGGTAAAAAAGAACTGTGTAAAAAAAGGTTTCCTACATCGGGTCCTAATATGCCGCTGTTTAATGTGGGCGGAAACTCGGTGCGTCAGGTTGAGCCGCGTAATACGCCCACCATTATTAATGCGGTTTATAATTTTCGTAATTTCTGGGATGGCCGGGCAAATAACGTTTTTAACGGGCTGGATCCCTTTGGACTAAGGCGGTTTGCTAATCCGGCAATGACACCGACTACCGAAATATATATCAAAAATTCTATAGGTAAGCTGATTAAAAACAGGATTGCCATCTTTAACGCCAGTCTTGCTTCGCAAGCAGTTGGCCCGGCGCTAAGTGATTTTGAAATGTCTTGTGGCGGCAAAGACTTTCCTGAGTTAGGCAAAAAAATACTGGCAGTCAAACCATTGGGTAAACAAAAGGTGGATGTCTCTGATAGCGTATTGGGTCCCTATACTAGCCTGGCTGGTGATATTAAATCTGTAAATACTTATAAGTTATTGATACAAAGTGCGTTTAATAATGCCTATTGGGATGTGCCGGATACGCAAACGGTAGACGGTTATAAACTGATTGAAAACAACTTTTCATTGTTTTGGGGGTTGGCCGTTCAAGCTTATGAATCAACATTGGTTTCGGATGATTCACGTTTCGATCAGACAATTAATGGCCGGGATAATCTTACCGCCCAAGAGCAAAACGGCTTGAATCTTTTTTTGAATCAAGGCAAATGTATTGCTTGCCATTTGGGATCAGAATTTACCGCTGCCTCCGTCACGCATGTGTTGAACCCCACTAATACACCCAACACCGATAAATATATTGAGCGCATGTTAATGGGGGATGGCGGCTTCGCCTTATATGATACCGGGTTCTACAATATTGGTGTGCGTCCTTCGGCAGAAGACTTGGGCGTTGGAGCCAGTGATGGCTATGGTTATCCTTTGTCTTTTACGCGAAATGCAAAGCTGAAGGCTAATAATCCCATGGATTTTTCTATTGTAGCGCCTAATATCTCCAGTTTATCACCTGACCCGTTTCAGACGGATTCTACGTTGTTTGCAGCCAATCTGGGTTGGATTGCCTGGAACCCGCTGACAACGGCTTGGGGTGGAATATCCGGTATGGATCCCATTGTTAGTGACGAGCGTGATGCGCTAGATGGTGCATTTAAAACATCGACCTTACGTAATGTGGAATTAACCGGGCCTTATTTTCACAATGGTGGAAATGCAACGCTGGAACAGGTTGTCCAGTTTTATAACCGGGGCGGGGATCGTAAGGACTTGTTTCAGAAAGATCCAAGCTGTGGTGGGGCTCTTTTTACTGCTGACCTGTACGGCAATAGTGTGGTTGCTTCTGATCCGGTAACCGGGTTGATTGATGATTCAGGTTTTCTGTCCGGAGCGTCCGGTCAGGCCAGCAATATTGCCCCGGATATGGCTGGCACCAAGGAGGCGCTGGTCACCTTCTGTAATCCAGGACAACCGACGCAGGAAGCTTTGGGTTTGAGCCGTTCGGATGTAGCCGATATAGTCGCGTTTATGAAGGCGCTGACCGATGAACGCGTTCGCTGGGAAAAAGCCCCCTTTGATCATCCTTCCTTAACGCTACCCAATGGTCATGTGGGTGATGAAAATAAGGTGAAATTAAATCCTGCAATTGAGCAAACGTTGGTTGTGCCTGCTGTGGGAGCGGCAGGACGAAAACCCAAAGGTTTGCCGGCACTGCAATCTTTTGATGCCGGACTTAAATGAGAAAACAGCTTTTATTTATCGCATGGGGGGAATTGGCAATCAGGCTGACTGTCCAGTTCCTTTTAGACACCAAGCCAATCTAGTGGCATTTTTTTGACGCTGAAAGAACCTTGATTTTGCCGAAATAAGCAATTTCTAAAATAAAGTGAGCGTTCATAGGTTGATGATATGGATTCCCCACAAACCCAGGTGCAGTAAACATAGCGTGAACTTTTAAACGGTGTACTGAGGTATCCGAAATGAATATTTGTGTAATGGATATAGATGATGGCAAAACAGTTTTCCCATAGGGAGGCACTGATAACCGGTGGAGAAATTATAAAAATGAAAGATTTGTTCGTGGCAGAGGTTCTTGGCGATGAGGGTTCTTATTGCGTAGCTACATTTCCAAGCTGTCAAACCCATGAAAACAAGTACTTACCTAAGATCTCTTTAACAGTTTTTTTTTCTGCGTTGCCGCTATTGTTGTTATTGCTTGGTTTTTCGCCTGCAAACGCGGATTGGCACGGGGACCTGAGCTTTCGGAGTGACTACGTTTATCGAGGCTATTCCAAAAGCCAGGGCAATCCGGTTGTACAAGGCCTCATCGATTATGAGG
>JBAXUR010000178.1:0-5187 GCA_037129595.1 Methylococcaceae bacterium
CGCACTATCGGCATTTAGTCGAAGTGGAAGGCAAAAGCTGGAACGTGGAAACCGCCATACAAGGCGCTCAAGAACGTTTGCCCTCTATTTTAATGACTGCAATGGTTACCGCTTTGGCGATGTTTCCCATTGCTTTTAACAGCGATAATCCGGGGCGGGAAATAATGGGTCCAATGGCAGCGATTATCATCGGTGGCCTGGCTTCTTCTACGTTTTTGAATTTATTATTGTTACCGGGAATGCTGTTACGGTTTGGACGATTTACTGGTGGTAAACAATAAGCTTGGAAAATTTGTTGATTGAAGAAGACCACAAAAAGAGTTGATAGCGGTTGCTTTGAGTTTTCGTTCTTTTTGTGAGTAGCTTAAAAGAATCAACTGATAAATTCACTTTGTACATTGTAATTGCACTATGTTAGTATTTTTGAAAAATACCGCCCTTTTTTAGTTATTTTATGTTTATGGAGATACCAATGAAACAGACTTTAAAAATAGTAATGATATTAGCGACGCTCTTCTTTTTTACGCCTTATGTAGCAAACGCATCAAGTTATCCTGCCAAAATGGGTGTGAAATTGGGAAATGGCATCACTAATGTGGTGACGGGTTTAGGTGAAATACCTAAAAACATCATGATAGCCAATCGCACTCAAGGCCCTGCTTATGCGGCAACCGCCGGCGTTATGACTGGCTTGTTGCACATGTTGGGGCGCACCCTATGTGGAGCGACTGATTTGGTAACCTTTATGATTCCTACCAAACCTATCGTTCGCCCCAGTTTTATTTGGCAAAATTTTAAACAGGAAACGACTTATGGAGGCACTTGGGAATTATTGCCTTAGTGATAAAGTAGTTTTTTGGTAAAAAAAGGGTGTCTTAAATGACACCCTTTAGTCGATCTTTTTTAATCGCTTGAATACGTTTAATTTCTGCCGTTAAACGCGCCCAGCAGTTGTAGCAAGCTCAAGAACAAGTTGTAAATAGAGACATACAATGAAATGGTCGCCAGAATATAGTTGGTCTCACCACCGTTGACTATTTGACTGGTTTGAAACAGGATCATACCGGACATCAACAGGATAAACATCGCTGATACCGCCAGTGATAACGCAGGAATAGCGAAAACGATTGCGCCGATACCCGCCAGAAACGCTACCAGAACGCCAACCATTAAAAAGCCGCCCATGTAACTAAAGTCTTTGCGCGTGGTTAAGGCATAACCGGAAAGCCCCATAAAGATAACGCCAGTACCGCCTAAGGCCATCATGATAAGTTCATGACCATTGCTGAAAGCGTTAACATACATCGATAAAATTGGGCCTAGTGTTAAACCCATAAAACCGGTTAACGCAAACACAAAAAGCAGACCTAACGCACTGTTGCTGTACTTTGCTGTTAAGAAGAATAAACCGTAAAAACCCACCAGCGTGACAATCATGCCAAAAGGTGGAAGATTCAGGTACATTGCCGCGCCTGCGGTCATGGCACTGAAAATTAATGTCATTGATAACAACAGGTAAGTGTTTTTCAGTACCTTGTTAGTCGCCAGAATACCGGCTTCCGGACGTGAAATAGCAGTATTTAATCTCATTTTAGTCAGATTCCTTGGTAAATGATTAGCATAACAAGCTTTGTGTAAGCAGGGATTTAAAAAGACTTAACCTCAAACGGTCCACTTTGATTATAAACCCACAAAACAGACAGATGAATTTTACAAGAGTTTCAAAGTCTTTGTAAGAAAATTTGATGGACGCGAAAAATCTAATGAGATATGCCTCGCTGTAAATGATAGTCCAAAAGAAAAAACTCTGGAAATATGCAAGATACCGTTGAGTAACGTTAATTTTAAAAATCTCCGTATACCTTAGCTTTGTGAAAGAGTGGTGACAAACATGTGTTTGTTTTATTTTATGCAATTTTCCATGTAAAATAGTAGTATTATTTATTTCATATTTTTCATTTATTAAGTACTATTTTCAGATAAAATAAGTACTTATATGTTAAAGCTGCTTAGGCTAATCGTTCCTGAACGGCTTTCAAATGAGTTTATTATTACAACATTTAAAAACAGTGTAAGGCATTGATTCACGCTCTATTCCAACTATTCATTCTTTCCGGTGCCGGTTTTTAGGATTGTGTTTCTGGTCGTCTACTCTACACAGGAAGTGAGGGTATGTCTGCGAATAATCACCCAAAATTGCCTTATTAAGGCCTGGTCATCAAATGCTTACCAATAAGTCAACAATAGAAATACTCATATCATGACAATTGCTTCAGAAAGTTTGCTGGTACAAATAAAGACGGGTCTGCTTGTCAGTGATAAAAATGAGTTACGGTTGGTTGCTTTTCTGCTTATATATTTAGCGGCGTGGACATTATTGGCAGGATGGTTGCCTCTATCAATGGAGGTAGACAGTATTGAAGAAGTGGTGTGGTCACAAACTTGGCAATGGGGTTATTATAAGCACCCGCCTTTACCGTCATTGATGTTATATGAATTAAATGATCTATTCGGCGGCCCTTATATGAGCTTAACGGTATTTGCCGCGCAGGGTTGTAGTGTTGTCTCGCTGATTTATGTATGGCTGTTAGCCAGGAAAATATTACCAAGCAGGTTGGCAATCGTTGCCGTTCTTATCACCTCATTGATTTACTACAATAATTTAAGGGCAGTCGAGTTTAATCACAACACAGCCTCTTTGCCATTCACAGCGGCCGCCATCTATTATTTTTATTGTTCAATTCGCAGTCCTGAGCGGTTGTTAAACTGGTTTCTTCTTGGCATTGCTTGTGGCTTGGCAATGCTGACCAAATACAGTGCGGTTTTAGTGTTTGCCGGTTTTTTTGTGACTGTGGTTTGGCAACGGCTATGGGCAAATCCTTTGGTGATTCGTGGTTTATTGGTCACAATTTTGATCTTTATACTCCTGTTTTCCCTGAATGTGTTCTGGTTGGTTGAACATGATTGGCTGCCGTTTAATTATCTGGACGAATACCTCGATAATCAATTGGCTACTTTAGCCAGTCGCTTAAGAGCGCTTATTAATTTTACTGAAAATCAAGCCCTGCGTTTTTCCTATATGTTGGTGGCCGTTGGGTTATTGAAGCAGTTCAGTCCGCGTAAGGTTGTGATAGTCAATACACCCGAGTCATCCCGTATCCATAACGATCACCGTTTTCTGATGATCATGTTGATTACTCCGCTGATTTTGGCGTTATTGCCAATGTTGTTAAAAGGGAGTTTTTTAAGCAGTAATTGGGTGAGCGCATTTTTTCTGCCCGCCGGCATAGTGTTGGTTTCGTGTTTTTTTCGCCAGCATGATGAAGCGCGATTGTTGAAAAATACTCAGTATTTGGTATGGGCGATACAAGTTATTCTTGTGCTGGGTTTCTTTGTCGGTACGGTGCTGTATCCGGCAATGGCAGGACGTAATGTTAAATCCAACTTCCCTGGGCAATTGCTGGCGGAACGTGTGACAGAGATCTGGAGCGAACATCAGCAACAGCCGTTAACCATTGTGATTGCGAATACCTGGTTAGGCGGCAATATTATGTTGCATATTCGCCCCGAACCCACTTTATTAATCGATAATAATACGACCATATCGCCTTGGGTTAGTCGTCAAGATGTGGCGAGTTGTGGTGCCTTGGTATTGACCACAGTAGCAGAAAAGACTTCGCCCAATTATTCGGCTTTATTGAGTCCTGCCTTAATAACAGGTACGTTTTCTCTGCCGTGGGGTCATGCACCACAGGGAACAATAGAGGAGTATACCTGGGCAATTCTTGCACCTGAGCCAAATCAGCCGGCTTGTAAATTGAAGCCAAGTTGAATATTTTCTTCGCGTTGGTGGAGATTATTTGATGCCGGCTGAAGTAACTGGTTCATCAGGAAATTATTAGTGCAACTAAAAAACTGTAATAATTAACAGCTCACGTATAATTGGTGTTTTTTAAGTCACTCAAAAACAAGCATTTATTATGAACCAAATCTCACCAAGCTTTTTAGATAAGGAATGCACTATTGCCAAGCCGGGTTTTAATCGCTGGCTGGTGCCGCCAGCCGCCTTGTCAATTCATTTATGTATTGGTATGGCTTATGGTTTCTCGGTTTTTTGGTTGCCGCTCTCCAAAGCGGTGGGCATCAAGGAGAGTATCTTTTGTGATCATGAGGTCGGTTTTTTTCAGGAACTGTTTGTTACCGGTTGCGATTGGAAAATTTCAACGCTGGGTTGGATGTACACCTTGTTTTTTGTATTTTTAGGCTCATCCGCCGCTCTGTGGGGCGGTTGGCTGGAACATGTCGGGCCTCGCAAAGCGGCGGTCATCAGTGCCTTGTGTTGGTGTGGCGGTATGTTGCTCTCGGCGCTGGGCATTTATGTGCATCAGTTCTGGATAATGCTGCTGGGTTCTGGCGTTATTGGTGGTATCGGTTTGGGCTTGGGTTATATTTCTCCGGTATCGACGCTGATTAAATGGTTTCCAGACCGCCGTGGTATGGCGACTGGCATGGCTATTATGGGTTTTGGTGGTGGCGCCATGATTGGTTCACCCTTGGCGACGGCATTAATGAAGTATTTTGCAACGCCCACCGATGTCGGTGTTATGCAGACTTTTATCGCAATGGCGGGTATTTACTTTATCTTTATGATGTCAGGCGCCTTGAGCTATCGTATTCCTGCAACAGGCTGGAAACCTTTGGGCTGGACTCCACTCGTAGCTAAAAACAGTAATGGCATGATTACGCCGCATCATGTGCATGTAAAAAACGTCTTCAAGATTAAGCAGTTTTGGCTGCTGTGGGGGGCCTTGTGCATGAACGTGAGTGCCGGCATTGGCGTTATTGGTATGTCATCGCCCATGTTGCAAGAGGTTTTTGGTGGACAGTTGATTGGCGTTGCCAAAACGTATGGTGAACTGGATAAACCTCAACTTGCCGCCATTGCTGCCATTGCAGCGGGTTTTACTGCACTGTTAAGTTTGTTTAATATCGGTGGCCGATTTTTTTGGGCGAGTTTATCGGATTTGTTTGGTCGTAAAACGACCTTTATCATTTTTTTCGTGCTGGGTGGTTTGTTGTACATTAGCATTCCCGGTAGCGCTGAGGCGGGTAACAAGTTGCTGTTTGTGGCTGCCTTTTGTGTGATTTTAAGCATGTATGGCGGTGGCTTTTCAACCGCTCCCGCTT
>JBAXUR010000179.1:0-5016 GCA_037129595.1 Methylococcaceae bacterium
ATTACCACTTTAAGTTAGATAAGAGCATTTATGGGAAATAACCACCAATCACAAACCCAAGCGAGATAGTCGTGTTTTCGATCATTAACCCCATCGGTTCAATTTTGAAAGAAGATGAACTCATTGATCTCCATTTTGGACTTGGGTTATCAATTCGTAATGCTTTTGGATTACATGATGCTAATAGCAAGACGGTCAATAGTCCTGGTGACCGCACACCAACAAAAATAAGCTAATGTTTACCCACCTGATGAAACTAGACGTGAGGCGTTGAAGTAGCCAGAAGTATAGTTTTAATTATGGCCATTATCTGTTAATTCAATCAAATATTTTTCCCATACCAATAAAGCTGTTTTTTTTTCTTGCAAATAATCGTATCTATCATAATGCTTCGAACTCACATCGTTAAGCGCATGGTTCTGTATTCGATCCCGAATACTTTTTTCGATGCCTATTTCCCCCATCCTAGTTTTTACGGTTCGTCGTAGGTCTCTTGGAGAGAATTCTTGCACACTTTTAATTCGTGAAATAGAATGACCCAAAGAAGTTTTGTGGATTGGTTGTTCTTCGTTATATCTGCCGGGAAAAAGATATTTGGAATTCCCAGAATATATCCATAGTCTATCGAGCAATTCCTTGGCAAGAGGGGTTATAGGCAAAATAAGCCAACGTTCATTTTTGACTCGCTCAGGAGGTGCGCTCCAAATCATCGAGTCAAAATCAAATTCCTGTTTTAATGCACCGCATAATTCCGAGGGACGACAACCATAGATAATGAGGAGTTTAGTTGCTAAGTGAAATTGCTCATGTATGGTAGGGTCATGCCATATTTGCTTAATTTCTGGAAATGATAAATTTCTTTCTCCCGCCACTTCTGCACCGGTATCTTTAGGAATGGCATCAACCGGGTTTACTGTAATTTGAAACGTAAAATCATTAGACAAATTCTTCGGGTCATTATCGTGATAGACGCCCAATTCAAAAGCTCTACGCAAATATGAACGTATTCGGTTAGCTTGAACTTTCGAGCCACGAGAAATAATTGTATACAGTATTTTTCTAATGTGTGCGGGCGTAATGTCTTTGGCCTGTAGGTGTAAAATATCCTTGCAGTTATATTTGAGATCGGCATCGACTTTTTTCCACGTTCTCTTGCCATTGCTGACCATGTATTTGATATAGTAGTCGAATAAATTGGCAACGCTTCCGTGTTTTTGCACAATCTTTGATTGCGGATCGTGGCCTTGATCAATTTGGCATCTTATTTCTCGACATTTAGCTCGAGCATCTGACAGAGAAACGGATGGATAGCGACCCAGGCTGTAAAATTTTTGTTTCCCATCAACCCCTGCATATTGAATAAAAAAAGACATGCTACCCGCTGGGGTGACTTTTACGCCAAACCCTTTATCGACTCCTTTTTCATAAAGTCGGTAGGCGGATTCTTTTGATTTGAGTCCTTTGATCGATTTATCTGTAAACATTATTTCGTGGTCACTTTATGGTCACTTGAGTTGTGTAACATAAGGTTGAAAATCGAAATAATAATAAACAAATATGAACAACAAAGTCAATAAATTCGGGCACATAGGAATATTTTGTAATGTTAATGAACATGCGTAAACATGATCCTCGCTGACTGTTAATCACTAGGTCGGCGGTTCGAGCCCGTCCGGGGGAGCCAGATAAATCAAGGGCTTAGAGTAAAATCTAAGCCCTTTTTTTTGCCTAAAATTTTTCAAGGCGCACTGGTGGCGCAATTCTAAAAAAAACACACGCAACAAATGCCAACAAATCAGGCATAAAAAAGCCCCACCGAAGCAGGGCTGTTATTTTATTTAAGCCGGCTGGCCTTGATCTGTCAAAAAAAAGCCCCACCGTAGCAGGGCATAATTTTATTTAAGCCGGCTGGCCTTGATCTGTCAAAAAAAAGCCCCACCGTAGCAGGGCATAATTTTATTTAAGCCGGCTGGCCTTGATCTGTCAAAACAGCGGCATCACTAAAGGCATTGACTACACTGTTAACGTCCTTGATCTCTCGAATGGCGGCCATGATTACGTTATACATAATTCCATCATTAAGGCGGCAACCTTCCTCACCGGCAAATTGACCTGCCAGCATGTGTAAAATTCCGGTGGCTCTATCGGTGGACTGATTAACGGCATCCGCTAAATTGTGCGGACATTGCATATCAAAAAACGGGCTTGGCATCCGGTGGCTAAAATCAATATTTAAGCGGGTGGTTTGGTGCTGTTCAGCTTGAACTGCTTGGGTGCCTGTATTCATTTGCTGAGATTCCTTGTATCAGGTAATCCGCACCAATACCTGGATGGTAGGGTGTCGGGTTAAATTAAGTTGGTCTAACGGCCTAAAGTCCGTCCACCCTTGCGAGTGCTTAAAATAACCCAACAAATAACGCGCTGGATTTTGCACAATAAAAAACCGCTTGAGTGCGGCCTTGTGCCTTTAGGCAATTATAGAGACCAATCTATAAACTTCAAATGTGTGAAGTCGGGCTATTCTGATTCTTTGCTTTCAATATGTCAATAATTGAATGTACTGCTTGAGATTGCTTGGGATTTTATGAGACAAAAACAGAGTCACAACTCATTTATGCAGTAACATTTGCAGTAACCCACTATCTTAAAAAGCCAACAATCCAGCATTAACAGTACCTACATGGCGTAACTCGGTTCCTTGCTCTAAACCGAACTGCTCAAACAGGCATTTTACCCATTGATTTCTTAGTCGATCACTCACAAATTGAAAAGATGCGCCTATCACTCAATCCATACTTTAAAACTAAATCACGAATATTTAACCCCGCCGCCTTATCGCTTTTAATTAACTGATTCCTCGCAGCCATGTTCGCGGCCTTGCCACTGGAAATATAAAGCGTGCATCCATCATAAACCACTGACAACTTCAGCCCGGCATCGTAGCCAATGGCATTAATGACAGCATCATCCGGACACTTGCCGATATACAGGGAACTTCCACCAAATGATTCAGATAACTTTGCCGCTGCCTCTTTGCCAATAACATTAATGATTTCATCCATAGCATAATCTCTGTGTGAATTGAGTTGATAAATTATAACACTGGGTAGGGTGGCATGATGACCGGCTTAGTCATACGGTCACAATTAGCGATTAACCCTTGCCTACGCTATATTTGTGCGGTCACAATGCTATTAGATTAATCTGCTCACCATTGCTCACCATGGCCTGTTATCCTGCGCCTATACTGAATTGATGCGCTCACCATGCCAGATAATAATAAGCAGAGTTTCCGCCATTAACAGGAAAATAAAAGTAACTGGTAATCAGGTGCTTAACGCTGAATAAATACATTAAAACCTGCCATTATCCGCCCGATTTTCCGGCATTAAAGCCGCGCCAAAAGGTGCGCCAATTCCCAATCAAACCTAAGTATTACAGGGGATGAGATGCGCCCCAAACTGCGCACCAAAAAACGTCCCACTTACCTCTATAGACTATGCTGTGTATGGGTTTATGTGCCCAAAGTTGCGAACCGTCAATGAGTCGAAGATGTCGGTGGTTCCAAAAAATTACCGGCTTCTGTCATCATCCATTCAAGCAATAACCCAAAATCTTGATCTGATAGGTTTGTCAATATGGCCTTGGCATCCTTCAGGTTATCGCTTTCGATGTCGTTTTTTTCTGTAGTTTTCATTTATTTTTATCCTGTTTGGGTATGGAGTTTTATTTCAATCAGTGCAGATAGTGCAGATAAAAGGCGTTTTCCCTATGAGTTCTATATATTATATTTCCCTGTAGTTATAGGAAAAACAGTGTCTATCTGCTCTATCTGCACTGGACTATTAAAAATTTACTGCATAAGCGTCTTTTCCGTTGAAGATTATGGATAATCCAGACCATCTTGTTATTCCGTTTGATCTTCTGCTATTAAATCCCCTTTCACTGAGTTTTCGCCCAAGTGCAATACTGCTATAGGGTCGTAGCCCATTATCAATACAGTGGGTTTTATACTTGGCATAAACATCTGTACTACTTGCTTCATTCAGTGGCGACATTTCACAACATTCATTCAGGAAAGCGCCGACCAAATCTTGTTCTTCCTGATAACTGCCTGTAGCATCAAGAATAGTTTTTGGGGTGTCACTTAACCCGCGTTTTTGCCAGTCAAGGCAACCCTCGACCATCCAAGCCAGAATGTTAGGCGCTTCGGCTTTCAGCTTATCCGGTAGCTTTGCATCTGTTTCCTCTGGTTTAAAAATACGCTTGAAAGGTATCAACCGGACACGCCGCCATATCCCATAATCGTTCCCCTTGATAATGGGCTTATGATTCCCGAGCACCATTAATTTAAACTGAGGTGTGAACTGGAACGGGTCACATCGAAGTTTTCTAACGGTCATTGTATCGCCAGAAACTAACCCCTTAACCAACGATTCAGCCAGCGCCGCGCCGTCCTCTGTTTCCCCGCAAATCGCCAGCCTTGCGCCTACCAGTTCAGCTAGGTCGGGTGTTGCGCTTCCTGCATCACGTTTGGAGTCGGTCAAGGTTTCCGAAGCTATCGCCCTCGCATAATCCAGAAGGATATAACGCAAGATGTCACCAAAAACTGATTTTCCATTCTTGCCGTTTCCGAAACAAAATATAAAGATTTGCTCAGAAGTCGAACCGGTCAACATATAACCGCACCATCTTTTAATCCAGTTGATTAGTTCAGCATCATCATCAAATATCTGATTTAAAAATAATTGCCAGCGTATCGCCTGTGATGACTCACCAAGCCGGTCAACATTTAACGACTTGGTAATCAAATCAGATTGCAGTGCCGGTCGTGCCACGCCTGTTTTAAGGTCAATAACTTGTCGAGCTTGGTCAAAGCCCACCTTGAAAGCATCAGCATCGACTAACGCCAATGGCAGGCGTACCGCTTCAAAGTCTGACAACATTGATACACTTGCCAGTACAGTTCTTTCGGTTTGGCTTGTTCTCGACCACTTAGCAAAATATTCAGCGTTG
>JBAXUR010000018.1:0-41232 GCA_037129595.1 Methylococcaceae bacterium
AGAACAGCGTGCCCATCAGGCGGCTTATGCACAGGGGAGGGGGGAAGAAGTCCGGGTGGCCAGGGCAGAATCGGGGTTGATGGCAGAGCCGGAGGCTATAATGGAAAATGACAATGAGGATAGTGGGTTTGAGGAAAAAGTTGATGGTAATTGAATTGACAGCATTCATCTGTATATCGAATGAGAACTCAAAAGTTAGCGTAACTTTTAATTACTGGCTCAATTTAAATAGCCTTTAACAACACTTGACACCCAGACTGAAGTTATAGCAATCAAAATCCAACACTTCAACGGTGACGATTACATAAGTAAAGCTACTTTTCTAAACATACGGCATCACAATCTTTAAATAATCCACTTTGTTCAAGTTTTTTTAGAGCTTCATATTTCCGATTAAGATGATTTAGCAAACATTTTAAACTAGATTGTGCATCTGCACTGCCTTGATCAGCAGCCTTACGAAACCAAAATAAAGCCTTAATATAGCTGCCTTCTTCGCAACTTTCACGCTGATAATTTAAGCCAACTTCAACTTGCGCCTTAACATGACCTTGTTGAGCGGCTTTCATATACCAGAGCATAGCTTTGTGTCCTTCATCTTCAAAATTATCCTCATCAGCTCCATATGAAATCATCTCTGCTAAACAAAACTGAGCCTCTACGTGGCCTTGCTCAGCTGCCTTAAGCAACCAGAACTCTGCTTGATTAGAAGATCCCTTTACTTCACATCGATCATCCCAAAATGTAGAAAAATCGGATACAAAATCCCCTCTATAAAACATATAGCCTAACTGAAATTGCGCTTCTATATGGCCACCCAAAGCAGCCCAAAGATACCAGAGTGCAGCCACTTCAAAGTCCTTATTTTCACTGGGATTCTCTTGGTAAAATAAAGCCATACGGTATTGCGCTCTAGCATAACCTCGATTAGCGGCCTTGCGATACCAAAACATTGCAATATCTGATCGCCTATAGTTGTCACCACTATAATCCAAATTATATTCATGTTCATACCATTCACTAAAGGGAGCTTCTTTATGATCATGTTCATAATAACTTTGATAAGTAGCCTCTTCATCCATCTCATCACTTTGTACAACGCCATATTCATGCTCATACAACCATGCTAAATCAGTCCATATTTCTGGGTCGTTCAAAGCTTGATTTGCAAAGCACCATTCGTATGCTAAAACACTATAATAACCAGCCTTATCAAGGTTTTTCTCTATTCCTTGTCCACCTCGATACATCTGCGCAAGTGGCACATAAGCCTTCCCATAACTTTGATTAGCTAAATATTGAAATACCGAAAAAACGTCAACCAATTGCTGACGTATTACTAATAATGGCTCTTGATCTAAATAATCCACCTCAAATAAATTCATTTGCGTGTCTTGTTTCAGTGATAACTCTTCATTGAAGCGGGCTTCATTCCCGTCATTAGTTAATCGATTATATATATTTCGTGCCTGACGGTATTGGGCATTAAACGCTAACTCCATTTCTATTTCCTTATACTGAATTACACAAATATACGTTACGTCCGATTAATTTTGACAGCATCTTGAAAAAAAACATGA
The DNA here is from genome assembly GCA_037129595.1 of Methylococcaceae bacterium. Taxonomy (GTDB): domain Bacteria; phylum Pseudomonadota; class Gammaproteobacteria; order Methylococcales; family Methylomonadaceae; genus Methylobacter_C. The sequence goes on from JBAXUR010000018.1 coordinate 1,581, forward strand.
TTACGAGATACCCTTTTCTTCAGTCTTTCCGATTAGTTAAATATTCTTTAGTCGATCAGGCGACCAAACTAGGTTAGCAAGTGCTTGTGCTAATTCACATCGTTCTTTCTGTTCTTCTTTGCCAAAGCTATTATAGGACTTAAGCAATAAATGAAAATTATCTCTGAAAGCTAAAAATTTGGGTTTGTGCTGGTAGGTGCTTGCCGTAAGATTTGCAGCATAAAGATTCTGAGTCGCATAGTGTGGAGCCTTGTCTTCAAATGACTTATCTTGATAACTACGATTAACATCCCCTTGTAGCAACACTAAACTGGCAACATGGTTACGCCATGACTGGAACTCTTCGTTACTAATGAAATCTTTTTGATAAAGACTGTATTTATCAGCAATGACATGCTAAATATCATAAGCATTATTCATACTTCTATTGATATATTTATCAAACAAATCCGGCATGCCAGACTGTACATCAACATAAGACGTGAGACGAGCCAGAAAATGATAAATATAACGGCGACTAAACTGATTTAAACGAAGCTCAACAATACCTAACCTGCCACGACTCTTACTACCCTCAAATGTCACATCGTCATTATTAGCTAAGCGATTAGTCAAAATAACAACAAGCTCATCCAAAGATTTGTTGCGAATCTCTTTGCAAAGGCTATACATAGTGTAACTGGTACTGGAATAACCAACCCGGATGTAATTAACAACTCGACGCATGAGCCAGATATCAAGGTAAGTTGACGTGACGGCTAAATTCTTCCTGACACACTCAGCATCATCGCTTACACATAATGGAGCCATTAAGACGGTACTTTACCAAGTAAACTCATTATGTGCATTATAAAAGATCGCCTCTAATCCAAGCGTTTATGTGCGACTTGCCGCCAATATCTGCTGTTTATCTGAAATTAAATAGTAGCTTTAAAAAACCTATTCTTCATCAATCTCGACAATAACAGGTTCATCCGTGGCTTCTAGAACTCCGGTAAAGCCTGTATGAATAGCAGCCCCAGAGGCGCTTAGCACAAAAATCAAATCACTCGCCGCCGTGAAAAGATCCGTCGCAATATTTCTGACAAAAGGCCAGATGACCACAGAGACAATCTCATAAGGGAGATGAACAATGCCAAACTGAAGGCCCACCGCTATAGACCGCGCATAACTTCCTTTCGTCTCCCTCACCCTGATGTGTTGTGTTGATTTGAGAAAAGTTCTACCTGGCGAATCAATACTGACTTCCGCACCTTTCATTCTGTTTTCTCCAGTTGTTTACAATCGGTTAATTTGTAGGTGTGACTTTCAATGACGTTAATAGTCTTAATTTTCTAATAACAAAACAGCTTCCTTATCCTCCGTAATTTCCAATACCGCCACATCACGCAATTTTCTTTCCATCGCTTTCGTCCTGGTATCTTTTAACTTCTCCAGCGAACCTGATGCGGTAGTCAGTTGTTTATGAACCAAAGCCAGTTGATCGGAATAACTGGCAAATTCAGTTTTAACTTCAGCCAACACTTTCCAGACTTCACTGCTGCGCTTTTGTACAGCAAGCGTTCTAAACCCCATGTGCAGGCTGTTTAACAGGGCTGACAGGGTCGTAGGCCCTGTAATGGTAATCCGGTATTTACGCTGGAGCAGTTCAAACATGTGCGGATGCCTTAACACCTCGGCAAACAAGCTTTCAATTGGCAGGAACATAATGGCAAAATCGGTGGTGTGCGGTGGGTCAATATATTTAGCACTGATATCTTTGGCAAAACTTTCCACGACTTTAAGCAATATTTTCTGCGCCTGATCAATTTTTGCCGGTTCTGCCTCGTCGTAAGCCAACAATAGTAACTGATAGCTTTCCAGTGGGAACTTTGAATCCATGGGTAACCAAACCGTTTTTTCATCGGCTTTGCCTGGTAATTTTACGGCAAACTCAACATTAGCCTGACTGCCTTGCTTGGTGGCAACATTTGTCGAATATTGCTCGGGCGTCAAAATTTGCTCCAAAATATTGCCCAATTGATATTCGCCTAAAATACCTCGCGTTTTTACATTGGAAAGAACTTTCTTTAAATCACCAACACCAATCGCCAATGTTTGCATTTCTCCCAAGCCTTTATGTACCTGTTCAAGCCGGTCACTGACTTGTTTAAAGGATTCGCCCAAACGTTTTTCTAACGTACTTTGCAATTTTTCATCGACGGTTTTACGCATTTCCGTTAACTGCTGCGTGTTATCTTCTCTGATAGACTTCAGTTGCTGTTCAATGGTATCCCTTATTTCAACAATGCTACCCTTGGCTTGCACAGTGGCATCGACTTGCTGTTTATTTAAATCAGAGAATTTCAAACTTAACTGGTTATTAAATTCATTGATGTTTTCGGAAAATTTAGCACCAAATGACTTTAACCCATCATTCAGTTCTTGCCTGTTTAATTTAGCATCGTTCTTTATGCTTATTTCAAAGCCATCCAGTTTTAAAACTGTTTTTTCCCGAAATTCATCCTGTTTTTGATTTAGCGTGGTACTGGATGATTGGAATGACTGCGTAACACTCTGTTTGAAATCGTTTGAATTATTGATAATTTTTTCAAACAACTCGTTTAATGCCTTTAATCCTTCGGTCAATTCCTGCCGATTGGTTTTGGCATCCTCTTTCATACTGGCATCAAAAGCATCGAACTTTATAATAATGTGCTCTCTAAATTCGTCCTGTTTGCGGTTTAACGCTTCACTCGAAGATTGAAATGACGATGACACACTTTGTTTAAATTCATTCGAATTCGTAATCAAACGCTCGGACAAATCATTCAGGGCGTTCTTGAAGGTTTCCAACTGCTTATGTTGAGCCGTACCATTCTCACTAATCCGGTTTAACAAGGTATCTTGAAAGCTTTTAAAGGAATCCTGCATTTCCCTCCGGTTTTCCAAACTGACTTCTCGAAGTTCCTTCCGTGACTCGGAAAAGCCTTCCTTTAGGCTGATCTCATGGAGTTGCTGCAAACGAATCAATTCTTGAGAGCCACTTTCCGAGTTGGTTTTGATCAAGCTATTAACGCGTATAAAAACAACCGCCAACAAAATAAAAATACCGACAATAACTAATCCGGTAACAGAAAATGCGATTAAAAAAGGTTCTGTCATGATTATTTCCATTAGTTTAAGCGAGTGCCAGCGCAAGTTTTTCTTGCACCTGTGGCTCCAGATTTACCCAGATAACAGCTCCATTGGGATGTTGATAATTGATCGGTGTATCAAGCGGTTGGGCGCTTTCAAGTATCCACGCAATATTCCATTTTTCAGTATCACCCGATTGCAGACGCTCTTCGGAAATCTGGTGCCGGTCGATAGTGTTCAGCTTGTCTTGCTCGCTGAGTGGTCCTTTGATCCCAACCAGATTGGCTACACCCACAATTTGCCCCGTACCTTGTTTAATCAACGCAATAGGGCCACGCTGACTGGTACTGCTTGAGCGCATTTCCCACGTTTTGGTTCCGGCCAGAATTCTATCGATATAAGGACTTTTTATAATCAAACCCTTAGTGGGCACGCCATTAATAGCTTCAACTTTTATTTTTGAGATCGCTTGGGCGCCCACTTCTGGTATTGAATAATTATCGGCGGCTAAAACGGCCTTGGGCTCATCTATTTTATGTGTGGCATTTTGATTCAAAGGCTCCATAGGCTGTTCCCTAGTGATCGCTGTACCAGATGCCACCCGTTGAAATAATTTTTCCAAGGCATCAAAATCAGCAACCTTAAAACACATACCGCACGGCTCGTCATTTTCAGGAAAAACGGGGAACTTTTTATAATTGCTACTGGAATGTAGGTTCTTTTTCTTCTGATTGTTGACGTGTTCTTGAATGCCGTCGCTTGACGATGCCCAGCTCTTGTTAAAAAAATCAGGATGCAAAGCAACCTGAAAATAAGCTGGAACACCACCTGCTCCAACGGCTCTATCCTTACGGATATAAACAAATTGGTTTAACGGCTTGGAATAAAACATCAGATTTTTAACGTACTGATCGTCGCCATTATCTTTCAATTGAGCAACGAAGCCTCGTTGAGCGGCAATTTTGATGACCTGTTGACGAACGGATTCAGAAATTAATTTAGGCATGAAACTTTTCCTTGTGCATTGAGTGGTGGATACTTAACACTAAAGCAGACTTCGTGCCAAGTAACGCAATCCTTTAAATACCGAACTCTAACGAAGAGGTTTGTTAAATAACACATCTAGCCTTGCCAAGAAAAATAATAAAAATTACTTTTTAATAAAAAATATTATTTATTTACAAAGCTCAGCAAAGTGTAACTGTTCTTTATATTTTGGGTTGCGTAACTTTGAAATTGAAGAACTTCAAATAACATGCTCCTCTACTATTTTAAAATCATTTGGCGACCCAGGATCTAGATACCAACGGCAATAATGGTCATGGGTTTTTTTATCAATAATGGCAACATCCACATACCTGTCCTCGTCAAACTCTGAAAAACCATGATCAAAACGAAAGCCACCCAGTGTTGATAACATTAACCTTGCATGCATTTTTTGACTTGAATCATGGTCATTTACCAGCTTCACGATTATCTGCGACCCTTCTTTTAATTTGCCCTGATATTTTTCTTTCAGCATCCGCAGATAGGCTGTTTCTGTGCTCATGCACGCTTTTTCATGTCTGGCCCAAATCACCAGCGACCTGCATTTTCCTTGCTGGGCAATGGTCAAAAAATTATTCAGAACTTGCTCGCATCCATTTCGATCAAGCTTGAGATAAGGATCAACCAATACAATTTCATGACTAAGCTGCAAAAGTCTCCGAGTAATCTTCGTATAGTTATTACTGGACGCCAAAATACGAATATCATGCCCTCCTTTCAAATAATCTTGATCCATATCCTCCGCTGTTGGGTAATTCCATTGATTGGCATTTGCCGCAATGATGCCTACAAAATTTTGTTGCTCTACTTGTTGGTGTGCATTCTTGAGCCATGGTGATGTAGAATCAAAAATCTGTCCTAATGGTACCAAGCAATCTTGATTTTTTTCTAGTAGGTTACGTATTCTTGCTTGCTCAAGATCGGGTAATTTACCCATATTCTCATATATCTGTTTTTTCCAGCCTTTGGGGAATTGACCAATAAATCGCCCCTGAAAAAAACCGAATTTTTCTAATACATATTTAAGTTCAAGTGCACTATTAAATCCAGCAGGCTCAACCAGGAATTCCTCATTCATCAAATAAATCCCCATCCCTCTCGGTAAAAAAACCATGCGGCCAACGGTCTATAAATTCTCCTTCCGGTGATATTCTCAATGGAAAAATCTTACTGGAACCATCTTCTAATTTATCGACATAAAGCACACTAATTTGCTTAGAAGTTAAACTAAACAATTTGTTTTTAATGTCACTTTTATTTGTTTCTCGGATTCTTCGTAAAAAACGCAATAATAAGTGTTCACTGTGAGATTCTAATACAAAACCACCCCGACCTTTGTTCATGCACTCAATAAATGCATCTGCTAACTGCGCCTGTAACTTAGGGTGCAAATGCAATTCAGGCTGCTGTATAAAAACTGAACCACCCTCGATTATTGAGCTTAATACAGGAATGATTTGAGAAATACCAACCTCTACATCTTCAATTTCAACTACTGAACCATTCTTTTTATGACGCAATTTCAAATGTACTTCTACTTCAAAATGTCGTAATAATTCACGCATTTCCCCGTTTGACTTATTTTCTCTGCTAAATGCCTCAATGGGAGTAAAAAACAAACAATTACCAGTTACCTCATAATCAGTATTTAAAAACATCGGATGCGACAGCATTCGATTCATTGCATCCAAATTCGAAAACCACGGATCATCACTGATTGGCTGGTCAACAGGGTAATTTTCAGTTATTGCCTTCATACCAACTTGTTCAGCAAGACCAAGCCACCCCGTTGAATTTTTTGGGCTATCTAAAGAACAGCGAAATACAGCAGTTTGCTTTGACGGTATGGGTCTTAAGGGAGCAACGGAGCTAAACCAAAAGTCTCTGGCAATGCTTTCTGTTGGAATAATCAATAAACTCAACAAAAAAGTCCTTAATTCTAAAACATCAGAAGAGGGCCTAATTGCGCTACAATCTACTTCCATCCAACTAATAGGCTTTTCCCATCTTAAATTACTGTTTCCATCTATATTAGTGAACACAAGAAAATCAGGGTCAGAAATATTTTCATCCATCGACTCCCTTACCAGTTTATCTATCCCCCCCTCAAAAAAAGAATCAATAAGTGCATAGACCAAATGCGATCTATTGATTTTTAAAATGCAACTATATTCAAGTTCATTATATTCAAGTTCATTAAAAATAAGATCTAAACAATGAACGTCACCGAGATACAATGAAAACTGTCTAATATGCCAGCTAGAATCACGTGAATTGTTGGAAAAGTGGAAAAAAACTCGAAAAGGAATATTATTGTCAATGTTAGAAGCAAATAACGTATTGGCTAATCCATCAGAAATAAAATCTTGATTTTGATGGTATCCAGCCTCCCATTTAAAATAGTCCATTTCCCCTGTTACAAAGCCAATGCTTATAACCACATCATCTGCTTCACCCAAATAACCTTTTGTTAACGGTTCAGAATGTCTGTTATGGTTTGCCCAGCGATCTAAATATTCTGCTGTTTTTTTACAATCCCACTCGCCACTAAAAAAACCATGGATAAAAAGTTGGGCATCATGAATGGTGCTTTTTCCGGCGGAGTTTTGTCCATAGACCAATGTTATAGGTGCTAATGGTATTTTTGTGTATTCGCGAACACCTTGAAAATTTTGAATACCAAACGATTGTTCTTGTTTTGAATTTTCAAAATATTCTTCAAGTTGTTCAATAATTGTATCTGTCATCATTAACTTTTTTCAATGTCCATAGTTTAAGCATCAACCAACCATCAACAAAATAGTCGCTTAGTTATCATGATGTTAGTGTTTTTTTAGTGTGTTATGAGCGGTTTTATCAACAAACCATCAACAAAATATTAAGCCCACCAGGGTATGTAACGCATTGACCTGACCCCTGCATCTGAGTCGAAAGGCTTAATCATGTCGGCATCAATAGCCTGTTTAATAATTCTGGATGCGTTAGCTTTATTCTGCTCCTCAATACCAAACCGCTCTCTTATCGAAGCATTATTCATGGGTTGGCGGTTAACATATTTAAGGCAGCAGTGCAGGTAACAGGCGCGGGTGCGATCTTCCTTACCCATATCCTTAAAGTCTTTATGACCAAATAATATTGCCCGCGTATGTTCCAGAGTAACTTCAAAAGCCGGTGCAGGTAGCTGGAAAAATTCTGTCTGGAAAACGACCTTGTCGATACCACTGCCGCGTTCTTCACAAATACCGATACGGCGTAAAAAAGAAGCCAGCGCTTCATTACGGCTGCGCGGCGGACTATCAAGGAAACGCTGAGTGTCGACAAGCGGGATGCCAGGGTTAGTAATTTCCATGCGATCGACAAATATTTCGATCATCGGCCCAGTGCCGGAAAGAGTAAAATCTTGGTGAATAATGGCATTTGCCACCAGCTCACGGATGGCTAGCTCTGGAAACATGGGAACCGACTTACGCAGCGCCTGGCCAATCACCTCGTTTTCAGGAAGTAAATTATTGATAAAGCCAATTAACCCTTCAAAGCCCGTGGCATAACCTTTATTTTCAGGAATTTCACGGATGGTTTCAATGCGGTTATTGCCTTTGTACAACACCACCCGCACTGCCTTACGCGCTAACTGCGGAAAATCGTTTAACTGCTTGGCAAACAATACGGCACCTAAATTGGCAATATGCCATTGCCCGCTATCACTTTTGACAATTAAACGATCAGCTTTCAGGGCGTTTAATATTCCTGCGCGATTATCAGGTAAAGGCAACTGGGTTAGATCAAAATAAGCAGGATAATCCAATAGTTTTAAGACCTGCTCCTCACTTTGGTTTTCTGCCGCCATTTGATGCTCGAACGGCACACGATCAAACGTTCGCCATAATTCACGTTCTTTTGCTGGATGATCTTTAAGTTTTTTTGTATAAGAGCCGACACGGATAAACTCTACGCCATCAAATTGGACTGGCGTATGATTGGCAGCACTAATTTCCAGAATAACAAAAGGCTGGTCTTCCACTTCAAATTCCAGAAACTGGAAATGAATTTTGGGTGCGATTTTCTGCAATAACCAGCTCTCCAATTCCTGTTGTTTGTGCCGTGTTGTCGAAGGTTTAAACTTCGTCCCCAGCAGCGCATGATCTTCGTCCGCAATGCCCCACACCACATAAGCGGACTGCTTGCCCAGCAAAGCCGCCGAATTAGCCAAGGCAGAGATATATTCACCGATCATCTGTGGATCATCGTTATTGTATTTAAATTCTACCCATTCGGCTTCTTTGGGTAACCGGCATAATTCTTGAAGCAGACTGATTAATTGTTTACGGTTTGGAATTATTGACATAATTTAATTGACCTCTGATTTTTTTCAATCAATCTTGTGCTGCAGCCGTAAATTCTTTATGAGCTTTGTCCCAATTTACATCGGGGAATGCTTTTTTTACTGATTCTAAAAAATCATCCCGATTCAGAGTCTCAAAGGTAACATCTTTATAACGAAGCTCCATCTTCATGGTTTGTATAAGCTGGTCAGCTGTAGGAAACACCTTATCCAATTGTCTTGTTATCCAGTTTATAATGTCATCAACATTAGGTTCACTCATACATCGCCCAACTAGCTCATCAGGTAAATTCTCTTTTACTAGTGGAAAATAGTAATCAGTTACTGCCGTCTTAGACTTGTCCAATTGCTCTTGTAATCCCTCACTAACATTTTTAGCATGATCATTAAGCTTCTGACGAAACTCATTAATACGATTTTCGAACAAAGGCTTAGCACCTTTGAGCAATACCCTTCCATGATCCTTACCTAAAGACGGAGTAAAATTTTTACGTATTTCATTCAATTCTTCTTCCAATAGTTTGGATGACAATGGCCCTCCTTTTTCAAGCAGATCAAAAGTTGTTCGTATGCGACCTTCTAACTCCCTATTACTACCACCTACTTTTTGCAATGAATCAGGAATAGCTAAACGGTGGCGTTGAATAGCGGCGCCAGAAAGACTCATCTCAACATATTGCAAATAGCTTTCGTAAACACGAACTTGACGAGCCAAATCAAATTTTACAGGTGGAGCCTCCTTTAAATTTTTTTCTACCTGCTCAATAAGTATCCTATCAACAGGGCTTGAAATAACATCAATCTTGAGTTCTCTCAGCCTTTGCTCTTCATCTTTAGATTGAGCCTGTGCTATCGCAATTGATTTTGCTACAGGCGACAAACGGGCCAACGCCTCTTTTACTTGATCAGAAGTTAAACGGATAGCATTGTGTGCAGCCGGATCAGTACTCTCGGCTTCTAAATATAAGGCAGTAGGTGTAAAACTATAACCTTGATCATCAACAAGTAATAAGCCGCTACGTAGAAGAGGTGAATGGTTAATCCTAATATCATTAACTTGTAAAAGCATAATAGCTTCGAATTCACCGTAGCCCATGCGAATCATTCTCTCATCTACATCTAAGTTTACTGAGAGCATCTCTGGTCCGAGACGTTTTGACACTTCTACCATCGCCTGTGAAGGTAATATGTGAATCCCCGGCCCCGCATATACCACTGCTCGCTGGGCTGAAGATATAAAAGCCACCATCGCTGGTGAATCCAAATGACAAAAAAAAGCATGTTGACTCATGATTTTCCTTTTAACTTTATAGCCAATTTAATAATTCCTTAAATAGCATCTAACACGGACAACGCTGAAAACATATTCAACATTAATCATTCTGGTGGGGATTTAGTCACTACCGCTCATTAATACCCCTATTTTTAGCAAGAAGTTACCTTGACATTTACTATAACAGAAGCCATTGAGTTAATTTCTTTCCTCACATACAGCCAAAAGGCTTTTAGCATAGCGAATTGCACGACCACGAACATAGGCCTGGTTAATAATGAAAGTAATTATTAACAATAGAATGACAGAGACCGCAATTGCACCGCTTCCAAAAATAACCATCGAAATGTTATGATAATATTGATGATCGAAGTTATATAAACAACAAGCATAAATTTATGTACATGTGATTTTATCTATATATTAACTTTACCAACCCTCCCATTTGAATCAATTATGAACAAGGGAAGTACCAATTTGATAATCCGACGATCATGTTATAGTTTTTTACTTCAAAGCCTAATCGCTCTCACTGAGTGAGAGCATTATTATTGACTCACGGTTAAAATATTTGAGATAGCAGTGCAGATACTATCTGGGCAATCTAATTCGACTCTAATTTACGTTTCAATGAAGCCTTAAATAAACGCGATTGCCGCAATAGGCCAAACTGCATGCCTAATTCCCATAGAAATTTCCTGATCACTGGGGATTTTAAGCTCAAGAATTTTATCAACCTCATAATCCTTCAACTGCTTAATAACATCAACCGTCGCGAGTTGTTTTGATCTTTGCGCATGAAATATTGCTCTTACCATTTTCGCTTGCTGGTTAGAGGGCAGTTGATATTTTTCACCATTGGTTAACAAGGCAAAGGAATTGAATGACAACTCAATTTCTCTACTATTCCCTAATTCACAATGAATTGTTTGCCTCAAAAAAACAAGCAAGCCTGCTATAGGAATACCATTAAAAACCGAAAGAATATCCGCATCATTTCTGAGTAATGCACAGCCTACAATTTTCTCGGGCATAAACCGATTTGTTAATACTTCAGTAATTTCCGGAAGATTCATTCCTAAAGCATGTACTACTTGTCCGCCAACCATATCTACAGGCAAACCACCTGTATCACCGCAGACGTAAGTTCTGGAACCTACAACAAGAGCGGGCAACTTCTCGTCAACAGCTACGATTTCATCGTCTTTAAACTTAAACGTAGCCACTTCGACATCATCGGTTGCAGTTGCATCCTCATATTTAGATAGAAAACCAGCTAAGTCAGACCATGTTGCGTTGCCAGGTTCAATCGCGCGAATTTTTTCGGCTTCGTGCCGATAGGTGTCATCAAATAAACTCCAGGTTCTAAATCCTTCTGTTACAAGCATACCAATTGCATTTGATTCTAGCATTCCTAAAGCTCCTTGCGGAGCACTACCGATAACGTCTTCTAATTCTTTGGGTGGAACAAGCGACATAACCCGACTAAACAATATTTCAAATTGCTCTGGATCTAATTGGGAGGAAATAAGAGCTAGCTTCTCTCTAGCAATACGATACATATCGACCTCGCGGCTTCCCGCAGCAACGATAGTATCCACAATAATTGTTTTACTTGAACCAAACCGATGGACACGACCTACACGCTGTTCAAGATCCATCGGATTCCAAGGTACATCCAGGTGAACCAAGCGCCGAGCTCGCTGCATATTTAGACCTTCGCCACCAGCTCGGGACGAAACCAGGAACCTAGGGCCATCGACCGACTGGAATTCTCTAATATGAGATAATCGCTCCTCATCACTTTGATTTCCAATTATGATAGCCGGATCAACGCCAAATCTTTTCTTAAGAAATGATGCAACAACGCCAACTGTTTCCACAGGTTGAGCGAAAAACACTATCTTTTCGTCATCAGAATTTTCAATGATTCGACACAAAGCTTCCCATTTAGCATCAGCTGCCTCAGTACTGAGTAGACTAACACCTTCTTTTAGTAGATTGGCCAGAAGCAGAGGGTCTGGAGTCCATGGTTCGTCCTCAAGCTCCTCAAGGTCACTTACATTATCATCATTATCTTTTTGCAGTCCAACTTGCTTAATTAGCCGTGCAAATAGCATTGGTATCGGTTCATTTGCTGTACCCCCACGATATGGCCGAAGTGCCGCAATCGCATCACTAAGTTCTTTATGCTCGACTCCCCATCCAAGCCTACGCATACTGAGCCTGACAAGAAAACCAAGCCCTGCCTGTACGCTGGAGGCTGCCCATTGCAGTGCTTGCCCTTTTGCCCAGCCGGTCGCACGACTGCGACTGCCTCCATTTTCCGCTTGGTCATAAAGACTGCCTATCCCTTCATACCACTGCTCATATGCAAAACCAAGTTGCACTACCGTCGGCGGATTTATTTGTCTACTCGGAAAAAGTGGCTGCCCTCGCCAATCTCTTATACGGTCTTTTGTTCGGTAAATCACTTTTCCGGCTACACTCTCCAAAGACTGCCCCTCATCAGCCAGAAGACGAAGAAGGTTTTTAAATCTTGCCTCGCTACCTTGATGTGGCGTTCCGCTCATCAGGAATAAACGACCATCCGACGGCTGGGAATTGACTAGTTGATGAACAAGTTTATATGACTGATTTGGATTTCCACCGCTTATACCCCAGTCGGAAAGATGATGGCACTCGTCAACGAAAATGACGTCCCACGGTCCACTATCAATCAGGAATTTAGGATTATCTCCAAACACGGCCTTATGTATACTCGCTACAACAATCCTGTCAGATTCCAAACGTGCATCGCCCGTATTACCTGCACTCCACTTTCTAGCATCGATATCCAGCTTATGCCGTAATTCATTTACGACATTGCTGACTAATCTTGCCGGTGCGAGATAAAGAACTCGAATTGTCGAGTTCTGATCGATTAAACGCTTAATTAGTAGCCCTGCCTCGATTGTTTTTCCAAGCCCAACTTCGTCCCCAATCAAAACCTTCTTAAGCTTTGGATCGCCAAGTATATGTTGTACCAAACTGACTTGGTGCATCAAAGTTGCAGCTTTATGCACATCAAGGCGTCGTTGTGGATCTTCAGCGATTAAATATGTTGCGTATAAGCGAGCCACTGTACGCGACGACATGGCTAGCCAGTTATCTCCTTCTGGCAAAGCATCGAATAAGGATGTTGTAGTGGGTACCATTGTCGTCCTTCGCTTGTCGATATTGTTTTCCAGCAATGGAATCGTACTTGCAGGGCCTAGCAAACGACGTGGTGGAGACACTAAATCGTAAGATACAAACCCAAAGTCATTAACGACACGCAGTATGGTTCTTGGAGAACCACTATATTCAATGATGAATGACATATGAGATTATACCTACGCCGACTCGGTTTCAGATGAAGGTACGCGAACTGGACATTCATCCAGAACCGCATCAATGTCCGCAAGAACCCGAGACCTCTTTTGCGCATCAGAGCGTTTTATTCTTTCAACATGTCTTTCGACAATTAAATTTGCAGTATCTTGCAACGGTTCACCCCATTGTTCGAAAGTGCTCTGTATCTCTTCTCTAACGACTTTGTAATTTAGCTGTAGAATTTCTATAGCTGGCTCTTTAGCAGCCTCTGTTGCCTGTTTAGCCAACGCATTGAACAATTGTAAAATTCGAATCTTTACACCAGAACCAATGTCATCACCATCATTGACAAAATTTTGGCAAGCATTTTCAATAGGCTTTCTTATAGCATCCTTTAAGCGTTGTTTAACGAGCGCTCTAAGCTCATCAACCGCTTCTTTGCCAACCTGATTCATTTGAGCAGCCTGGTTCGAAATCCGCTTTTGTTGATTGTCCAATAGCTCGGTATTAACGTGTGCCCCCCCATTCTCAACAGCCCACTCACAGATTTCTTTTACAATCTCTGCAATATCTGACGATAAATCTGACGTCCGCTTACGAATACCTCGCAGAAGTTTTTGTCCCCAAACTGCCGCCATGGGTTCTTGGAAATAATTTGCAATATCTTCAGGAAGACTAATTGTTCGGCTTCCGTTAAATGTCCCCCCTCTGCGAACAGCTGCGCGTAATGTTGCCCAATGAGTCCATTGAAGATCACGTAGATAGCTGTTTACTTCCGATTCAGCGACCGATCTCGCTTCGAGTACCAACTCCCTGATACTTGCTTGGACAGTTTGCTCAAGGAATTCCCGAAAGCCTCCGACCCGTAGGTCATACTCCTTTTGTTTTGGAGCCATGAATTGCTCTAGTGCATCTGCAAGCTTCTCAGCCTCTTCCGCAGCACGGGTTCGTTCTTTCCACTTGGATTCAATGATAGACAATTCATTGAGTAAATTTTCAGAAAGTCGCTGAGAAACATCATTGATACGGCGTCGTAAATTTTCACGCTCTGATTCACAAAGAGCTATTAGGCTTTTTTGTAGTTCGGGAATTCCAGTTTGATCCAATTCTCGCAGAAAAGCTTTGTCGTCTTCATCGTCTATAAGGATTTTTCTGTATTCTGGGGCTGAAACTGGATGAATCTGAAGGGAATTAAGTATATTTTCGCGTGCTTGCTCCCTCGCAATGCGCACCGTCTCATTATCGGAACTACCGATCTGAGTGAGCTGGTCTTTGATTTGATTATGAATTCTCGGGCGAAATTCATCTACTAATTTTGCATAAACTTCCCGCTTGTTGGGTCTTTTACCATCGGAGTCTTCAATAGTGTTTCTATATTCTTCTGATGCTACGTCGTCAACCTTTGTTACAGTGATGAGCATTGTGCAGGGATCACTTTCTGGATCATCTGTCGCACCAACTAACCGCTCCCAATAACCGCTGTCTTTCAGCAATGAAACCGTGGCATCGGTTGGGCCGGCTCTGTCTACTACGACTATGACAGCACGGGCTTTTTCGCGAACATATTCATTTGTAACTTTTCGATAGGCATCCCCACTAATTCCAACTCCAGGTAAATCAGCCAATATCACACCGGCCTTAAGAATTTCTGAAGGCCAGCCCACTTGAATAGTTTCGATCAGAGGTGATAAAAACCCCGCCGCATGAGCCCTAAGATCTTCCCTGAAGCCTTTCTTGTCATCTGACTCACTACACTCATAATCTCGGTTTGAACGAGTTGGCTTTATAACCTCTTTAACCTTATCGATCCGTAATTGATCATCAGCATCCAAAGTTGAATGCCACCTTGGCTTATTGTCACAGGCAATTCGAAGTGCATCAACAAGATAGGCTAAAGGTTTTTGACTGTTTTGATCGCCTGTTACAATTTGCCTGGCTTGCTTGATAAATCCCTCCATTGAGTCATGTGACGCTCCTTCGCTATCAGGAGCGGAACTCAGTTCAGCTCGTTCTATAAGGTCTTTTTTATCATCTTCATCAAGCTCCTTGTGAAAATCACTTTCCTCAACTTCCGATACAACTTTGGCCTTATTTTTTGTTTTATTTTGGTGCGTTAATCGCTGCTCTAATGCAAATGCCACACGCCAAAGGTGATTGCGAGGTTGATACTTCACTTTAAAGCCAGGAACCTCACTATAAAGAACTTCTGTTGCCTGAGCAGTTAAGGGGCCTATGCCACCGGCAGGAAGAACCTGAGCCTCACCAGCGGCAATTGCGTTTAACAATGTACTTTTTCCAACACCTGAATTACCCAAAAAACAAACGGTAATGGTATTGGGCATAGTTAAAAGTTTGTTTAAACGTTCAACATCGTTTTCAAAGCCCGCAATCCGTTCTTTTGCGTGGGTTTCAAAAAATGGTTTGGCATGGTTTTCGTACCACTGTAATAACTGTTGTTCTTTCATCAGATATCCTTGTTAAGTTCTTTTAAAAAAATACTAAATTATGCGCACACCATGAATTACAAATTCATGGCAACTATTTTTATTCCAGCTTTCCCATTGTCTCCGAAAATCTTCATCAGACAGTCGAGTAATAAGCACATCACCATCACCTTCATCAAGACCAATACCGAACTGAACACAACCTCTGTCTGTAAGTACAAATCGGTCATGCAAAAGTTTTTTTGCCTTAACAATAAATTTAACGCTAATACCGAGGGGAAGTATACGTGGCAAATTCTCCATACATTCTTGCTCAAATTTTTCTTTTGTTCGAGGTGAAGATCTATCACTTTCATAGGTGGTTACGTATTTTATTTGTGTTATTTTTGGCTGATGGACTTGCCGCAATATCTGTTCAGCAAACTCAACGAGCACTTTTGAAAACCTTCCATCTGCTGATTCAAAATTTCTTTCAATAAGCACCAGCGTCCCGGAAAGATGTATTAGCGGTAAGGCTGCACGCACTATATTGACAGCTGTTCTTGGAATCGATATGCTTGGAGGATTATTCCATTTTGGAGCTAGACAGGTATCTCCAATAGTTAAAACTTCCTTGCGAGCCGCTACAGGTTCGTGATTAAGAATGCCACGAAATGCTCTTCGATCATTTTCATCTATCACATTATCGATCCAGTTTTTTTCGGCATCCCAGTGCGCACTTTGTCGTTGATATAAAGATCTATTTGTTAATGTAATTAATAGCTCAATGAGCTTCTTTTGCTCTATGTCGTCCCTTGCATTTTGCTTAATGAAATACCTAGCTAATTCGGCCCATTTTCTTTTTCTAGGGTACTCGCTAATAAAGCGACCATGATCAACTCCGAATGCCCCATAAAGAAAAGCAATGTCATTGAGGTTATTGAAAAGAGATGGTGAAACCGCATATTCATTAATCATTGTCCAAACAATCTCCCTATTTCTTCAGACATATCTTCAATGTCACCGAAATACTCATTTTCACGTTCTTCAAAAAAACCTCTTGGCCATCGCTCATCGAAGCGTCCTTCATCATTTATACTTAAATGCTTCAATTGTGTCCCTTGCGCCGATGATTCAACATAATAGACAGCGACCCTGTCAGGGGAAAGCTGTAATTCTGCTGGTACATCGCCTTCACCAGACTGGCGAATGCGTCGTAAAATTCGAAGAAGTAAATGCTCGCTATGGGTTTCGATGAGAAACTGCCGATTGAAAATATCATCTTCATTAGTTTGCTGAATTAATAAATCACCCAATGCCACTTGTATGGCAGGATGGATATGCAGTTCTGGCTGCTCAATCGCTACTATGCCATCTTTTTGCGCGAGTGCAGCGACTACCACTGGAATAACCTGTGATATACCTATCCCGACATCCTGTGGAGCAACGTCCAGGAAATCCTTTTCCTGTCGAAGTAAAACTCGCGTCTTGGTCGGTAGTATTTCGATTTCCTGCCGGATCATGTCGTAGTTGTCCAGAAAATCTGTTCCTTGAGACAAGGCAGACATGGCCATACTATCGGTATCCAGTTCTTTGTATCGCTTTACATCCACGCGGTAGCCCGTATTAAGTCGCGTTTCCCAAGTAAGCCATTTGTTGAGCTCATCAACTTCCGAAAGTGATGCATTGTTTATCCAATCCCAAGCAGCCAATCCAGTTGACCAACGAGATTCATCGGGAGATTTTGAAGATTGATAAGTACGATCTGGTACCACTCGAATCGGACCAAGATATTTGAACCGTTTAAGATTACTCCGCAGGTATTCACCTGGAGAGATCAAACAGAAATTAATCAGTTCTTTGAATTCCCCCATATCATGAGCATCAAGCACATTACGAATTCCATCGAACAATGTTTCTCCTCTTGATGAACCTCGCCGCAGAGATTCTAGATCAGCAGTTGGAATATCGATCCAATCAAGGTTCCCTTCCTGTATGGAATTATCATCAGTTTCGTCGCTTAGTGCAAACCAGGGATGCCGACTATTAAACTTAACTTGATGTCGCGCTCCAGCATGGTCGTCTGCGGAAACACTGACAGCAACAATGCCATTAATACCCACTTCATAATCTGCCTGAACCGGCCCATTCTGGAAGCGTCCCCAATTGATATCTAATTTTACCCAAGCAGTCATCGCCTCGCCGCTTAGTTCTTCCAGCTCTGGTAAGTCTGGAAAATCGCCGTAATCAACTAAATCAATATCAGATAAATCCAGATCGAAGCGTAATGAAATCTTCAAATTCGCATCGTGATTATGGATAAGATTACGAAATCCACCCAAGTCGACGGCATTTCCTCCTTGAATTGTTTTATCTGGGTCAGTGTTGCCACGTTCGAGAATTTCCTTGGCATAAAGCAACGCCTGAAGGATAGTACTTTTACCGGCGCTATTTGCGCCAAATAATAGCGTGATCGGTTTCAGTTCAACGCAAACGGCTTCGCCGATGCCTTTAAAATTTTCGATAGTTATTGCCTTGATACTCATAAGTTCTTAATGTCTATGTTTGCCTTGATTTAACCACTCTTCAGTGCCGGATAATCCGAACCCTCAGTTATTACCATCATCGTTTCCTGAATCGTTTGAACGATGATCTAGCAATCAAAGGGATCGCGATGAGCGGGTGAAAAATCCCCCAAGGCTTCGGTATGCCTCAGCTCGATAGGCAATAAAACCAAGTCGTTTCCCGTT
Organism: Methylococcaceae bacterium; assembly: GCA_037129595.1. GTDB lineage: Bacteria > Pseudomonadota > Gammaproteobacteria > Methylococcales > Methylomonadaceae > Methylobacter_C. Next base: position 19,887 of record JBAXUR010000018.1, read on the forward strand.
GATGCGTTTTTATTAAGTCCTTCCAACACGCTTTAGTTACTGCTTTAACTGATGATTTTGTAGGATTTTGAATTTTATTTCATAGTAAACTTGCATCGGCATTTCCTGTTTTAAATCTTATTCAATCCAACTAAAGCTCACCGGCTAGTCTTAATACTTCGTTTTCCAATTTTTCAGAAAACCTGAAGTTGGCTTTTTTAAGCTGAGTAAAAATATCCGCGACTGAGCTAATGATGTGCTGTTGTTTGGCTTTGAGTAAAATGCCTAATAAACCCGTAAATTTGAGTTGTAGCTGTTTGGCTAATTTTCTGGCTTTCAAATCATCCAGGATCATCACGTTATCTTCTTGCATTTGTAGTGCCAACGCGATGGTGCTGGCTTCACCCAAATCAACACTGGTGTTTAATATACGCAGATAATTTTTATCTATAACGGTAAGAACATGCATCCAGTTTTCTAACGGTTTGCCAAATTCCTGAGCGACTTCTTCGGTTAGATAAATGTTTTGGTAGAGTTTATGCAGAATATCCAGTGCGTTAATATTATCCAAAACAATCAGGCAACTGGTATTGGAAATGATTTTAGGCATTTTCAAAATCCTGCATGATGTCTTCGGCAGGATAATTTAAAACCGATACTTGATAATGTCCCAGCAACTCCATAAAAGTCCTTTTGGAAAGTCCTGTCATTTGGGCTGCTTGCCCTACCGATAACACGCCTTTCTCATACAGTTTGCTGGCAAGCAGCATTTGAATTTCCTGGATGTCTATGTTGATAGTGTCAGGAAGTTGTATTTGTAGGGTTTGCATAATCTTTCCTTTATTTGGTTAGCATTAAAGTTCACCGGCGAAGGCTTTTTGGCTTAATGCAAAAAAGGCATTATCAGCCAATTGCCTACTTTTTTCAGTTTGAACCATGATTTCTCTTTGATTTTCAAATATTTTCTCGAATTTTATTTGCAAGTCTTCTGGAGGACATATTACTTCTATTTTTTCTAGTACTCCTTTACTAACCATTCCTTTCATTGCATTGGTTGAAGCCGCTTGTATTTTTTTCTTTGAAAACAAAATTAATGCATAAAGAAACCACGGCTTTACCGTCATAGGGATTAATGCATTAATCTGTTGATTAAAACAAACTTCACGATCAGCAAAAGCAATGTTGCCGATACAGTTAAAACTTCCCGCAATGCATGTTATTAGAGTTGCTCCTTCAGAAACTTTTCTACCAACCTCATAGCCTTCTTTTGAAAGATACTCACTGGCAGTTGTTAAAATATGATGGGGAGTATTTATATTGTCGGACTTAATCCATTCTATATAATCACCATAATATTCTGATTCAGCTCTTGAAGGTGTATTGCCTGTTTTTACAATGGCTATTTTGCAAATAGGTTTAACCTCCCATCCCTTTGGATTAGTTACAGGGTCACCAAACAAATCCATAAACAATGAGCGGAGGAATTGGTCTGAGAGTTGAATGGCTTGCTGGTTTTTGCGGTGCAGTCTGTCAGCTTTATCGAGAATGGCGGCGATGCGTTTTTGTTCGGCAAAGGATGGGAAGGGGATTGGTATTGTGAAAGCATCTCCTTTTGTCAATTTCGCTCTAGTTGCTCCTTTAATGAAAGGTGACACATCATAATTTTCTAAAACGCGACATAAGAACTTTAAATCTAATCCATCTTTTGGCTTTAATACATGAGCATGGTTATTTACCCAATACTTGCCTTCTGCAATGTACGCAATTGTTTTTTCTGGGTTACCAAAATGGCCACCATCTTCTGCTAATAAAACAAGAGGTTCATCGAAAATGAAATCATTAATAAAGCCTTGTAATCCATTTGCGCCATAATAAGGATATTCTCCTCCTATACGGTCAGATGCTTTAATCGGTTTTCTTAGGTTGTCGAGAAAATCAACAACCTCGCCTAAAGGTTTGATTGGGTATTTTGCGTTAAAATTCTCTGCCCTCAACATTACAACATCCCCTCCAATTCCTTCAACTCTCCTTGAATCTCATCCACCAACGTCATCCACTGATCTAAAATCACTTTCGGCGAATCGTACTGCTCTTCAATGTGAACGGTTTCTTTATAGCGGTTAATCGACAAATCATATTTATTGGCAGCAAGTTCGGCTTTATTCACCCAAAAACAAGCCTGAGCACGGTCACTGAATGGTGCGCCTGCATTTTCAGTAGTCCCGCCATCCTGGATGATCGTACTTTTATGCTCTTGCCAACGTTGATAACTGCTAAGTATCTTGGGTAAATCACCGGCAAAACTTAAGGTATTGCCTTGTTCATCTTGATAAAGAGGATCGCGTTTATCATCCAGAGAGTAACCATCGTCTTGCACGTCATAAAACAACACTTTATCGGTCGCGCCGCCTTTGGCGAAAATTAAAATCGCAGTCGCTACGCCGGCATAAGGTTTAAACACGCCGCTGGGCAGGTTGATGACGGCTTCCAATTGGTTGCGCTCGATTAACAATTCCCGCACGGCTTGATGGGCTTTGGACGAACCAAACAACACGCCTTGCGGCACCACCGTGGCACTGCGACCACCGATTTTTAACATGTGCAAAATCAGGGCGATAAACAACAATTCGGTCTTTTTGGTTTTGACCAGTCGCAAAATATGGGGATTAACCGTGTCTTCATCCAAACTGCCTTTGAAGGGCGGATTGGCAAAAATCACATTAAAGGCATTTTGCTCCAGTTCCGGAAAGTGATTGGCAAAACTCTGCGCCAAGGTATCCTGATAATGGATATCCGGATTGTCAACGCCGTGCATGTACAGGTTCATGGCGGCAATGCGCAGCATGGTGCCGTCAAAATCAAAGCCATGAAACATTTTGGTTTTAATGTGTTGCCATTGTTCTTGATTTAACAAATCGCCGGTATAGATAAGTTGGCTGACAGTTTTACCTTTATCATCGATGACGTCTTCCTGCATAACGCCTTGTTGGCTGGTGAAGATTTCCAGCAAGTATTCCATGACCGCCACCAAAAATCCGGCGGTACCGCAAGCGGGGTCAGCCACCAATTCACCCGGTTGCGGATTAATTAACTGCACCATCAGTTTAATGATATGGCGCGGGGTACGAAACTGGCCGTTAATGCCGGCGGTGGACAGTTTACTGAGCAGGTATTCGTATAAATCGCCTTTGGTATCGCCGGCATCCAGCGGCAAGGCGTCAATCATTTCGATGGCTTTGACCAGCAAACTGGGTTTGTCGATCGCCAGACGTGCATCTTTCATGTAATCGCCAAAACGGCTGTCGCTGGTATGCTCGCGAAAATGCTTGAACACTTCATCACGCACCACGTTCATCAGCCGCTCGGCATCTTCGATATGGCTGAATCGGCTCCAGCGCAAGTGCTGTTCGTTATCTTTAAAGCGCGGGGTATAGGTAAAGTCTGCGGTGCGGGAGGCGCGTTTTTCATCGTGGCTTTCATTAATATCCAGCAGACGGGCAAACATCAGGAAGGTGATTTGTTCAATCACGGTTAAAGGATTGGCAATGCCGCCTTGCCAGAATTCCAGCCAGAGTTTGTCGATTTTGTTTTTCAGTTCGCCGGTGATCATGAGTAAGTCGTCATTTCCTTAGGTTTTATTTGAGTGGCTATTATCGGTTGTTTGCCGAAACTTTGTACAATCGCAAGTAAATCGTCGATTTGTTGTTCGTTGGTAAATAAACTGTCCAGCTGACCAAGGACGGCAAAGGGCATGTCGTACAGGCTGTTGATTTCAATAGCCCCACTTTTGGCAATCTGACGTTTCAACAGACTTAAAAACTGCACCTGTCTTGCGTTAAGGCTGGGATAGTGTTGAATGAAGTCGGCAAAATGCTGGTTGACTTTGTCGGCGTCCATTCCGACGATGGAGCGCAGAATCTGTTCCAGTGGTGCGGCGGTGTCGTAAAAGCTTTTCAGGATATTCAAGTCGATGTCGGGATGTCGGGTGTGGATCAGCGCGTTGAGGCTATCCAGTTCCGCTACACTGACCGCTATGCCGTTACGTATTTTTTGCAATACCGTATTTTGCTCGAATAATTCTTTTAATGCCTGTTCGACTTTAAGTCGATAACTCGCCATATCGACCGCTTTTAAATAAGTGCCTTGCCGTTCCTTGATTTCACCGCTGTCGGTGATGTCGATAGTGGGTGGTTCAGGACGTGGGCCAGTGCCTTTGTCGCGATATTGCATGATGCTGCGTAGCTCAATACGGATAAGTTCCAGCTCATCCAGCGAGGCCGCCTGCCACCAAGCCGGTTCACGGCTTTGTTTTATTATACCGGCCTTGGCTTTAACCTGGTTTAAATTCATTTGCAATTGCCACAGCTGGTTAATCGCCTCGCCAGTCAGGTCATCGGCACCGGATTTAAGCAGTTTTTGTTGCTGAATTTGGCTGATTAACAAATCCCACTGGTAGGCATCACTATGACCGCGAATATCCAGCCATTGCATCAATGGCGCAATCTCCGTTTCCTGCAAGATGAGGGTGTTGGCGTTGAATTGACGGATGGTTTCCAAATCACTCATCTGGCGTTTAACCTTCCACTTGTCTCGCACCGCCAAGGTGTTATCGTCAAGACTGTTAACGGTTTTGTGCAACCATTGTGCCACACAGTCAAAAAAGTCCGGCTCGGCGTGATGTAGCGCAGTTTTGGCAAGCAGCAAGCGGGTTTCAAACAGACGCTGCATCATTGCTTTAGGCTGACTGATGGTGACTTCGCGCTGTTGCATCCCGTGGTATTCAACCACGCCCCAGTGGTCAAAAATCTGGAAATGGGTTTTGTGTTTACCGAAACCAAACAGGTTAAGACATAAACGGGTGCCGCGACCGATCATTTGCCAGAATTTGATCGGCGATTTTACCGGACGGGCAAACACCAGATTGACGATTTCCGGCACATCGATGCCGGTGTCGAGCATGTCCACCGAGATGGCGATAGTGAGCTGGTCGTTACTGCCTTGGCCTTTGAAATCGTCGATTAAGGCTTCGGCACGCGGATCGTAGTTGTCGATCACATGACAAAATTTACCGCCATATTGGGGATATAACTCATCGAACAGGGTTTCGAGCAACTTGGCATGTTTGTGATTACGTGCAAAAATAATGGTTTTACCCAGGGTCTGTCCATCGGCCTGACGAATGCCGTTCTCCATCAAGTTTTGCAGTATTTTTCGGTTGGTGTCTTTATTGTAGATAGCGCGATCAATCTCTTGTGCGTCAAAGTCGAGGCTATTAGGATCAATGCCTTTGTCTTCCAGTTCGGCAATTTCTGCCGCTGTTAAAGCATGACCTTTAATACCGTCACGCAGAAATTTGGTGGTGTGTTTAACCACTTGGTACGGAACCAGATAGCCTTCTTCTATGGCGGTTTCCAGCGAGTAATTACAGGTGGGTTCTTTGAAGTCACAGCCAAACAATTGGCAGGTGGAACGACTGACCATTTCTACCGGCGTAGCGGTTAGACCGACTTGCAGCGCATCAAAATAGCGGAACAAATCACCGTAGATATTGTAAATGCTACGGTGGGATTCATCGGCGATGATCAGATCAAAAAAACCAGGATCGAATTTTTCAAATAATCGGATCATCGCCGGATAGGTAGCGACAAAAATGCGGTTATGGGAGTCCTGTACGCTTTTACTGGTCAACACGGTAATAGGCGCTGACAGGTATTCGCTGTAGGCATTTTTGGCTTGTTTGCGCAGCTCGCGGCGGTCACACACAAACAATACGCGCTTGACCCAACCGGCTTTCATGCAGACATCGGTAAGTGCTATCGACAAACGCGTCTTGCCGGTGCCGGTTGCCTGCACTGCCAAGGCTTTGCGTTGTTTGGTTTCAAAGCGTTCGCTAATCCGCTTTAGGGCTTCATGTTGATACAAGCGATCGCCCAAAATATCGGCTTTGACGGATACGCTATTGAGCGGTTTACGCTCGGTTCGCTGACGTACCTGGTATTGCAAGCTGGATTTGGAGTAAAAGCCGTAAAGTTTACGCGGCGGATAATTTTGCTCGGGGTGGTCATCCCAAATCCAGATGTCGTGACCATTGGTATAGAAAATCACCGGACGTTGGCCATGCATTTTTTCCAGACCATCGGCATAGTGTCTGGCTTGGTGGCGGCCTGTTTCAGCATCGACAGCGGTTTTTTTGGCTTCGATGACGGCCAGCGGTTTACCGTTATCATCCCATAACACATAGTCGGCATAGCCATCGCCACTGGTGGTGGGCTGATGCAGGACTTTTTCTTCCAGCGTTACCTGATCGCTATTTCCCACGTCCCAACCTGCCTGAGCAAGTTGTAGATCAATCAGCTGTTTACGCGTAGCGGCTTCATTAAAATGTAGCTCGTTAGCCGCTTGCTGACCTTTACTGGCCGCCTGTTGCTTGAGTTGGGTCAGTTCTTCTTCGGTACGCTCTCGTTGCGCGGCCTTTTGACGCTCAGTATCCAATTCGGCCAGCACTGCCTGCATCTGCGCTTCCTGTTTGGCGTATTGTTCCAACAGGGCTTTACGTTCATTTTTATAGTCTGCTTTGGCTGATTGGGGTGGCTTGGGTAGTTCGAAAGCCTTGATGGTGGAGATATCACCTTTGCTATAGGTGGCAAATAACCAACGCCCCAGATCAAAGGCTTCTTTCAACAACCACTGAGCGCTTTGTTCGGTTATCTTGTCGCCATGCGCGGCTTTATTTCCGTGAATACGAATGGCATGGAGTTTATCGACCACAACCTTGGGAGTGACCGCTTCGAAGGCATCGTTACTGAGCAGTTCCATGAATTTGGACATGGGCGTCTTGGGTAAACTTAGTTCGCTATAAACAATGTCAACACAGCGCTCGGCAAAGTTACGCAACTTGGTTTGTGCGCTTTGCGGGTCAGCCTGCGCATAATGTTCAGCAAAACCAGCCAAACTTGCCAGTTCCGGCCAGGTGTTTCTGAGGAATTCAAAGTTTTGTGATTGCATAATATCTATTTTGTCCATATCACTCTTATAAGCGAAGAGTGTGCCAACTTTTACTGAATGTCCAGTTTTTCCATCCAGTTTGATAAAGTCTGGTAATTAGGCAAGCCCAAAAGTGCTGTCGTTTCTTTCTTGTTTCCAGCCGTTTTTTTAAGTGCTTGGGTTATATATTTTCTTTTTATGTCATCCAAAACGCCCTGTACATCAATGCCATTGCCTATTTCAGGCAGTTCACTGGTTATGACTTGCTGAGGCCGTTCAATCATCGCTGCTTTAATGTCTGCATCGGTTATTTCCTCGGTGTCCGCCCATATCGATGCTCTTAGCAGCGTGCCGTGCAGTTCTCTGATATTACCAGGCCAAGCGTGGCTCAATATAATATTTTTTGCTTTTATAGAAATTATTTTATTAATATAACCCGGTTGACTGGATGCTTCCTGATTAATTTTAGCCATTAAATAATCAGCCAGCATAGCGATATCGCCGTTTCTTTCCCTTAACGGTAGTAGAGTAATAATCCCTACCGCGACGCGATAAAAAAGATCTTCACGAAAATTGCCATTGGCGATTTCAGCAGAAAGATTGCGATTAGTGGCGGCAATGACGCGAACATCCACTTTCATTGAACTGCTATCGCCCACTTTACTCATCTCTCCTGATTGCAGGACGCGAAGCAAGCGAACCTGTGCATCTGCCGGCAATTCGCCAAACTCATCAAGAAACAGAGTGCCCCCATCAGCCGCTTCAAAATAGCCGATTTTATTACTGATGGCACCGGTAAATGCGCCCTTAACATGACCGAACAGCTCTGAATCGATCAACTCCTTTGGGATTGCACCGCAATTAACGGTGATAAAGGGTTTGCCCTTTCGTAGACTGGTGTTATGGATCGCTTTTGCAAATAGCTCCTTTCCGGTTCCAGACTCCCCCATGATTAACGCAGGCACATCACGTACCGCAATTTTCTCGGCTTTTTGTATAGTTCTTTTTATGTCCGGATTCTGAGTGATGATGTCAGAAAAAGCGGCGGATAAAGGTGCTTCTGAATAGGACAGCTCGGTTAATTTTTTATCTGCGCTCTTAACCAACTGTGGAATGTATTCAGCGGAAATATCAAAAGGAATGGTGACAAACTCTCCACCTTTTTCTTTGGTGGATTGCACAAATCGGGTGTTGTACTTGGTTTTGCCCAACAATATCGACACTGCTGTCATCGAAGGCGTACCTGGCGACAGATGAATACTGATATCCAACCCTGGCTCCTTTGCCGTCAATTGTTGGAGATAACCATCCATAACTCGATGTATATCACCAAAATCAATCGGAGAGCGTAACGTGCATTTGATAAGAACGACTTTTATGGTAGCGTATTCAGAAAGCCAATCCACATAAGCATTTACTTTACAGGGTTCCTGCTCGTGTATTAAATGCAGCTCATCGAAGACGAGTTTTTTTAATGCACCAAGAATCGGGCCTTCACCAATGATTTCATCAAGTCTTGAAGGAAATTGACCGGCGGCTTTTAGGTCGGTATTTCCTAGCCAGGAAATTAATATTTTTTTGCCCATTGTTCCGTAACATCGTTGTGTTTATAGCGTAAGGTTATACACAAAGACAAGTTATATCAATATATGGGTAAAATTTTTTATTTATATAAATTTATTTACTCTAAACTCAAGTAATAAAGACTACTCCCCCGAATCTCACATTCAAAGCTCATACTCTTCATAAGTCTTTAACACTAATCCCCAGATAGCGCAGCGTTGACGTTGTGTTCGAGTGATTCAGTACCTTGGCAATCTTTTCAATCGGCACGCCGTCCTGATACATGGCCATGCCGCGTACTCGTATTTTAACTATCCGAGTTAACAGCGAATTATCTACCCACTCAATTTTCAGATGTCCATATCCGAAATATTTTTATTGTCTATTTCTATTATTACGATTTGGATGGATTCTGGTTACGGGCGGTGGCTCAGGTTCAAAAATAGCGACACGCTGACGTGCTTTTGAGTTTCATTTCACTCTTCCATGAATTCACTATTCAAGGTAGCGATGCTGGCGATTGAAGCCAGACTTGAACGTAACCCAATCCTGCCCAAATTGAATATCCTGATTCGACCCGGTTGATGGGTAAATTAATTACCGAAAATCCCCTGAGTTGTGGTATTGTCGCCTAAATTAATGTCAAATATGCCATCATTGACAAAAACTTTAAATATTTTGTCAAATTTATTGCGAAATGGAGGGGAGTCAGGGCTTTTGTTAGGACTAACCGAGTTTCATTTAATCTGAATAGTCGTCTTCTATTACCAGCGGAGACATCAACAAGTAGAGCCCCGGTAGATTGGGCGTTAAAAGTAATAAGGAATTATTCAGGATTTCTGGATGAATCGTCACAAATAGGATCGTAATGGACTTTATCAATAACGAAAACCTAAAAGCCTACTGGCATTTGGTGGTTTTGGGCTCTATCATTTTAGGTTTGATTTTATTTTTCATCTTCAAATTTCTAATTCCTTCATATCGGTTAAAGGGGAACCTGGACCAAACAATACAAGCCATTAAAAAACTAAAAACCTCTACAGAAAAAGGGCAGGCAATCAATATTGATCTCATCCGCAATGAGATTATGACCGCTCAAAAGCTTGGGCATTGTTGGTCTGAATTTGCCGAAACCTTACATCCGCAAACCGCTACTGATGATATGGGGCAAGAACGAGTGGTTCGTTGGCGCTCCACAGTTCCCGCTGAAGTATTTTTTAATGTTGAAACGCTGATTGCTGTCGAGCTCAGAACGGAATACTTCAAACATCAACCAGGCATTTTGACCGGCATAGGCATTATCGGTACCTTTGCCGGATTGTTGCGTGGCCTTTCTACCTTTTCAGTCAGTAGTGATCCGGAAACGGTACGTCTTAGCCTGGATACTTTAATTCATGGCGTAGTTGAAGCATTTACAGTGTCAGCAAGTGCCATCACTTTAGCCATGATTACGACTTTTCTCGAAAAAATCATTATCACGCGCCGGATTAAACAACTTGAAGATCTATGCCAGTTACTGGATAGTTTGTTCGAGGGTGGTGCAGGTGAAGAATATTTGGCAAGATTAGTCAAATCTGGAGAAAGCAGTGCCACGCAAACGGCTCAACTCAAAGATGCTTTGGTTTCTGATCTGAAGGAAATGTTGGCGGAAATGACTCGTCAGCAAACTGAAGCCATCGCCGCCAGTTTTTCAGAAAACTCAAGAGCTCAAATTGTAACCACAGAGCAAAGCGGTGATCGCATTGCCCAAGCCATTTCAGATAGCTTGAGCGAACCGCTGCAAAGAATAGCCTCAGCCGTAAATACCACCACGGATACTAATGGTCAGGTGGTTACCCGCGCCTTAAATGAGGCATTGATCACTTTTTCGCAGAAGATGGAAGATATGTTCGGCGGACAAATGGGCAACATCAACCAACTGTTGCAACAGACAACCACGGCCATGCAGTCTACAGTTGCCCGTTTTGATCAACTCTCCGACAATTTAAGCGATGCCGGTAAAAATGCGGCTGATGTAATGAGCGAGCGTTTGAGTACAGCTCTTGAATCAATGGAAGCCCGGCAACTTACCCTTAATAACACGATGACCGAGTTTGTTAGCCAGTTACGCGATACGGTGCAATCCTCGCAATCGGAAACCAATAGTCAACTACAGAAAACTTTAGTCTTAATGGGTGACCAAGTAGCAGCCATGACGGATCAGCTTCAAAAACAAGCACACGCAGCAGCCGATACTCATCAAAATCAGCAAAATACTCTGCAACAAAATGCCTCGGTTTTAGCTCAGGAACTGGCAAGTCAAGTTCAAACCAGTATGACATCGATGCAGCAGCAACTTGCCAGCATGATTGCGGTAATGAAAGAGCAATCAGCTCAAGCTTCATTATCAAATACTGAGCAGCAGAAAACACTTACTCAACATACTCAAAATACAGTGGGCGTTCTTTCTGACCGAGTTGAAAGTACACTAGCGAATTTGGATAAGAACCTCACGGGTATGCTTGAACTTATTAGCAAACAAGCAGCCGATACCGCTCAGTCCCACCAAACCAACCAGCAACAGCTTGCCGAACAAGCCAACCGACTGGTTGAGCAGTTAAGCCAGCAAGTGCAATCCATGACGACACAAACCAACAATGCCGTAGCTTCCATGCAAGCTTCCGTAACTTCCATGCGAGATGTGACCAAAGATAATACCCAACGCATGGAAAACAGCGCAGGGACATTGTCACTGGCTGCCGACAACTTTTCTAAAGCGGGAAATAGCGTAGCGGGTGTTATCCAACAGACCAGCACGGTAACCGACAAAATGGCGACCACTTCGGTTGCGCTCAACGTGGCAGCAACTACCGTACAAACCGCACTCGCTGATTACAGCAGTGCAGGTAAAGCCATGTCGCAAATGGTGGAAGAATTAAAAGCCACTGTCGAAGTCGCTAAAAAAGACGCTACCGTTTCGCAGTCATTGGTCAATCAGATCAAGCAATCTGCCGAACACCTGATGCAGGCGCAATCGTCTGTTGATGGTATTTTTAAAGAAGTCTGCGATGAGCTGGCCAATGCCCACGAAGTGTTTGCCAATAACGTCGTCAAGGGTCTTAAATCAAGCAATACGGCCTACCAAAAAGAACTCAAGGATGCGGTCGATTACCTAAAAACCGCCATCGAAGAATTGGGTGAAGTCGCCGAAAAAATTCCGGTGCGGAGATAAACCATGCTGGGCACACGCATCTCTATCGGCAAAAAACTCAAGGATGAGGCCGAAAAACCTTTCTGGATTTCCTTTGCAGATTTAATGACCGCACTGATGGTCATGTTCTTACTGGTAATGAGCGTAGCTTTGCTGGCGGTTACCAAAACCGTTTCCGAAGAACAGCGAGCAGCAGATGCCCGTAAAGAAGCCATCGAAAAATTACTGGATAAGGTAGAAGAAGCCGCGCAAAAAGATCCACAATTCGCGGGCATCCACGTTAACCGTGATCGGCAAGCCATTGATTTTGGTGATCGCGCCCGCTTTGATACCGCCAGCCATCAACTCAATAAAGAGCAGGCACGCTTATTACGCGCTTTTATTCCTCATGTATTGGAAATTGCCAACAGTGAGCTGGGCAAGGATTGGCTAAAACGTATTGCCGTGGAAGGTTTTGCCGATAAACGCGGCAGCTATTTGCTCAACCTGAACTTGAGTATGCAACGCAGCCAGCGGGTGCTTTGTGTACTGTTAGCCAAAGCCGATACCGGCGAAGCAGAACTGTCACCCCAACAGCATGAAGACATTCGGCAACTATTCCTGGTTGGCGGTTATTCCTCCAACTCACAAAAAGATACCTTGGAAGAAAGCCGCCGGATTGAATTAAGACTGGAATTTAGAAGCATTAAAGAACCTGCCCGCACCCCGTCCTCGACTACCGAGGAAAACTTTGGCACTTGTGCCCTTTAGGAAAAAATATGGCCGGATATATTTGTATCGCAATGCTGGAAGATCCCCCCTACAACATGATTTTAGCAGCAACCGAAGAAGAGCCTGAAGAGTGGTTGGAAGGATTACCTTTGCCTAGCCATTTGCTGTGTTACGAGAACTTTAAAGATAGTAACGTCATTCTCAAGCAGTTCATTCAGCGTCTCAAGGTAGATGGAGTCACAGTTAAAGCGGATAAAGCCTTTTCAGCTTCGCCACATGAGGTCATTCGGGCATTTAATGTGATCAGGGATGAGGCTGTGATTAATAATCAGCTTGTCAAAAATATGGACGATGAAGATGATGACGAGGGAGAACGGCTTTATGATTTGGCATGCGAATATGAAAATGGTAGTAACAAAGTTATTCCTGATTTAAAAAAAGCTTTCAAATTGCTCATGCAATCTGCCGAACTTGGCTATGAACCTGCCTATTATTCTTTATCCATAGCCTATTTAAAAGGATATGGTGTAAAAAAGGATTTGAATGAATCGCTAAAATGGGCAATGAGGGAGATTGAAAATGGCGGTGCCTTTGGTTATGAAATTGCAGTAGAGTGCTTTGTCGAAGCCGGAATGAAAGAGCAAGCAAGCGATATGTGGCGACGATGTTTTAAAGAAAAATCTCCCGAAGAAATTCAGATAGTCTTAAGAACGTATGCACGCCATGCTTCTGAAGGCTTTGTTGAACAGGTGCATACTAAAAAAATAGCCAAACTCTTTGGTGCCGTTGCTGAAAAAAATAAAGATTTAGCAGAACAGGGTAATTACTTTCAGGGCGCAATAGAATGGTTACTGGCACATCAGGTAGTCGGATAAGCTAAAAGAGCAACGATAAAACCCCCAACTCGTCCTCGATTATAGAGAAAAACTTTGGCACTTGTGTCCTTTAGGAAAAAATATGGCTGGATATATTTGTATCGCAATGCTGGAAGATCCACCCTACAACATGATTTTAGGAGCAACCGAAGAGGAACCTGAAGATTGGCTGGATGATTTGCCTTTGCCTAGCCATTTGCTGTGTTACGAGAACTTTAAAGATACCAAAGTCATCCTTAAACAATTCATTCAGCGTCTCAAGGTAGATGGAATTACTGCCAAAGCGGACAAGGCTTTTTCAGCTCCATCGCATCAGGTGATTAGTGTATTTATCGAGATCAGGGATGAAGCTGTGATTAATAATCAGCTTGTTGAAGATATGGGCGATGAAAAAGATAACGAGGGCAGTCGGCTTTATGATTTGGCGGTCGAATATGAAGATGGCAGTAACAAAATAATTCCTGACTTAAAAAAAGCCTTCAAGTTGTTCATGCAATCTGCGGAGCTTGGCTATGCTCCTGCTTATTTTTCTTTAGCGCTAGCCTATTTACATGGAGAGGGGGTTAAAAAGGATTTGAATGAGTCGTTAAAATGGGCAATGCGGGAGATTGAAAGTGGAGGTATATTTTGTTATTACGTTGCCGCTAATTGCTTTGTCGAAGCCGAAATGAAAGAGCAAGCAAGCGATATGTGGCGACGATGTTTTAAAGAACGAAGCACCGAAGAAATTCAGTTAGTCTTACGGAATTATGCAAAACATGCTGCTGACTGCTCCGTCGAACAGGTACATACAAAAAAAATAGCCCGACTCTTTGGTGCCGTTGCTGAAAAAAATAAAGATTTAGCAGAGCGAAATGCTTATTGGCAGGGTGCAATAGAATGGTTACTGGCAAATCAGGTAACTAATAATATTAAACGGGGCAAGAGTTTCAAACGGAGTAAGAGTTCTTCATTAGTTACTCAACAACATGTCAGTGAATTTATAATTCAAGCTGGCCTTGCCGAAAGCACTGAAACAGGCCTCATGTGGTTACGTTTTGCTTATGGACAAACCTGGCAAAACGGAATGGTAAAAGGCGACATCCAAAAAGTTAGTTGGTCTGAGGCTTTTGAGATTGCTATACAATTCAATCAACAAGGTGGTTATGATGGTTATAACGATTGGCGACTACCAACAATTAATGAATTAAAAACATTAATCGACCTTACTAACGGTCGATCCGGCAATTATATTGATATGAATGTTTTTCCTGAAAGTGCAACTTGGTTTTGGTCATCCTCGCCTGATGCTTACAATGAAAATGGCGCGTGGATCGTAAACTTCAGCGTCGGTAAAAATTACTACGGTATTGAGAATGATAGCAACGCTATTCGGCTCGTGCGCAATTGCGCTGTATTATATTAACGTGGAGCATTCTGCATGCATCCACTAGCCATCTTTCGCGTCAGACTCTTCAGAATTTTGCATGCCCATCCGACCTGATAAGTTGGATAATATAATATGTATACATAAATCTATTTGCGAGAAGAATCTATATGCCTACTCTATCCATTCACGGTGATGTCCATATTCCCGACAATATCATTCATGCTCTGGGCTTAAAGCCAGGTACCGAACTGGCTTTTGAGCGCCTGGGTGACGCGATTGTCATGCGTCCGGTTAAAACAAAAAAAATCTCGCGGGTTGACGAAGGGCCTAAAATATTGGGCTATGCCGGCTCGACCGTTTCGCTGGAAGAGATGGATGCGGCTATTGCCAAAGGCGCGGTGCAATCGCTGTGAAGTCGGTAGATACCAATATTCTGGTACGTTACTATGCGCAAGATGATGCTCTGCAATCGCCAATTGCCTTACGTCTCTTTAATGACGAGTCCTCGCTATTTGTGACAAAAACAGTATTGCTTGAGCTGTTTTGGGTTTTAACCCAAGCCGAAAAATTTCGTTTTCCGCCTGAACAAGTGATGGCTGTTTTCGAGCATTTGCAAGACTTGCCTAATATCGTTATCGAGGATGAGCTTTCGCTACGAACTGCCGTCTTATGGTGTCGTGATGGTCTTGAGTTTCCAGATGCCTTGTATTTAGCCGCATCTGGAGCTTGTAGTGCATTTTTGACGTTCGACGACCGTAAGTTTGCACGTCGCGCCCAGCGCCTTAACCTGACTCCTGCTTGTGAAATTCCAGAATAAATTTGCTGTTTGACCGCCAGCAATTATTTTATAAGCAAACGTACCGGCCTACTGCAAATCGAAAGTTACATTTTGACACTACTGACATGAATCCAATCGCCGACTTTCGTAATCGTTTACAAGAAATTAATACCGCGATTTTACAATCCCCTTTTCCTGAATTATCCGCAGAAATGGCGCGAACCACGCAACGCTTGAAAGCGGAGTATGGTGATATTTCAAGAGGTGCAGGTGACCTGCAAGGCATTGCGGCAGCGGTGATTGCTTATCTAAAAAACCATGATTTACCCACCTATCGGGACACCAAATATGTTTGCTTTGGCGTGTCATCACCCTACGGAAATCCTTTAACTCGGGTAATTGAACATGAAACGCTGTTTCCCAAACTATTAAATGCAGTTGAACGGCTACAAACTGAACCACGCAAGTTCCGGCGCTGTTACCAAGGCTTGCTCAAAGCTTATTTACGTTATCCGGGTCAACACACCGAACCGGTTGTCGGCCATCAAAACTGGCTGACCTTACGTGAGTTTCTGGCTCGGCATTGCAAGGCTTTAAAACAACAAAAGCCGGTAATGGAATGGTCTCAAGCCCTGTATGAGCATCGTAACTTACTGGCTGACAACCCATGCAAACCTTACGGAAAAGCCATGCTGGCCGGCGATATATCGGTCATTGAAGAGCTTAAGGAGAGACTGGGGGTTGATGATGATACCTGGGTAATGAATGAGTTGATACTGGCCCAAGTTCAAGCAGCAACGACATTAACTGATCCCGAGTTTGTGTTGCAAGTGCTACCCTTGGTTAAACTTTTGGAACAACATACCTTACTGACCACCAAAGGTTTGTCCCTGTTACTGAGACGCTATGAAGCCTGCAAAGTACATACCGAACACCATACACTCCGTGAAGCGGCCTTAAAGGAATGGAAAAGCCCCTGGCTGGAAGCCAATAAACCCTTATGGCATGGGCAGATTGGTGAAGCAGCTACCAACATGGTGAGTTTGTGGCTGAAACGGCGCACTATCCAGGACTTTTTTGAATTGTTGCAGGCAGACGGGAAAGCCGATCGGCAACGGATGGAATTTTGGCTTAGATACGCAGAAGCGATTGATGATATTTGGTTGGCGCTGGGAGACCATAGTCTTTATAACAACAAACCCGATTACCGGCGTATTCGTCAGAACATGGTTGGTCGCTATATGGCCTTGGCAGGCGGCTCTTACAATCAGGACAATGCGTTTTTAATGCGTATCGGCGGCTATGTGTTCATCGAATTTGGCCTTCAGAACAATGCTTGTCATGTATTCTCGGCAGATAACCTGCCGTTTACCTTTGGACAAAAGTCAGTATTGGGAACGCGGCAAGGACTTAAAAACAAAGACCACCCAGGTCATCGTGAAACATTGACCCACAGCGATGGCTGGCAATGGAAGTTTGATAATTTTTTACGCTATCACGCGAATGCAATCCCTGGTCAAATAAAACCTAAACCTGTTTCATCCCCCGTAGTTTCAAACATGCCTCATGCGTCAAATCCAACGGCAATTTTGGTAAAGCCAATAGTCCAGACGATACCCGTTCAAAAGCAGCAAGCGACTGTTTTTGACCTTAAACAGTTACATACCTTCTGCACGCCTTATAATTTAACTATTGATGACCACAGAGCTGAAGGAGGGGCGCTTTGGGTTAGAACTACGGAGACTCACGCAGTGGCATCCACGGTTCTTAAAAGTGCAGGTTTTCGTTATAAAGAAGGCAAAGGTTGGTGGCTGGCATAATGGCATTAAGTAAATTCTGGTCCTTCAAAACTCGTAAGCAACCCACTACCGCAACTGAAGCTTCCCATCAGCTAACCGTCAGCTTTGAAAACAACGGCGTTTATTATGGCGTTAATCCGGCGTTAGTTGATTGGACTAATCAATGGCAATGCTTTGGACTGGAATCAGCCAGTATCAGTCTTTTAGACCAACTTGAGGAACTTGGCGCTGTTGAGCTGTTTGATAACCAGTTATTTTTAGCGTGGACTTCACTTTATCAGCTGTTGGCGGATGAAGTCGGTAGCTCAGATGAATGGCTTACTTTACTGAAATTACCTGAATTCACCGCTTTTCGCCCCAGTATTGCCAGCCAAGGCTCTTTGGAAGATTTGGATTTTCGAATCATATTAAGCGAGTGGCTTAATCTACAGGGAGACAAACTTGTTACTGCGCCCACTGTGACGGGTGCCATTATTCAGTGGCAGGATCAATGCGGTCTGTTGGAGGAAACCGTTTGGCGATTGGTTCGGGAAGTTCGTGCTTTTTATGCACTCCCTAAAGAAAAACGCTCACCTCAGACTAATCGACAATCCTGGAGTTTGATACGCCGCTATGCCTGTTCTGCGCATATTCCTATGGCGGATTTTTTACAACGCACGGTCGTGTTGTCACCGGAAAAGCTGGTGCTGCATTTGCACAAGTCAGCCAGCTTAGGCAGCAAAACCGTGCAAGTAGAACCCGATTTTGACGGTGCGCCTCAGCAATGGCTGGACACCTTTGATAAATACACGACGATTCCCGAGCGTTACGATATTCCGGATGGGCTAGGCATTATTCAAGTCCTGATTGCACCTCAAGTACGCTCGGTGCTACAGGAATTAAGGCGCTGGCCGGGGCGCTATGTCTCAGGGCAACGTGCAGAGGCCTTTATTCGTAACCCTTATGCGGCATTGGGCGACGATGCGGTTGCTGTTATTGACGAAACACAATTTGAACAAGCCAGAGAAGCCGCCGGTATTGAATTTGAACACTTCTTTATCGATGTTAACTGCGACGAAAATGGCCAGGTTATCGGCGTTGCTTTACTCATAGAATCGACCTCAATCCATAGCCAACAAAGCAGTCGATATGAGTTTGCCGATACCGACCTGCTTGAAGACTTTATTAACCGTTTTGAAAAGCGTATTCAGGGTGGCTTTCAATGTTTAATTTGGGAAGGCTATGAACTTGAAATCTTGGGCGACGCTGAATTTCAATTGGCACACCTAAAATCGATTCTGTCGGAATGGTTGCCAGCGCCCCATATCACTATTGCCTATGCCGATATTTTTGATCTGGATCGCTATTCCGAACGCATTGAAGGCATTGGCATTGAAGAAAAATATGTATCGCCATTCATTGCACGCAAATCGGACGACGAAGGCTGGGTGCCGTTAAATGTGGTATTCGGTATCGTCTTTACCCCGACGGATACCGATGCGCCGATCACTGTTCAACTGAGTAAAAGCGATAGAGAAGCGATTCAAGTCTCCATTGATCATGCAGAACAACAAGGTTTGGATGAAGTAGGCATTCCCGGCATTAGCCGACCGGTGACAGTCACTAAAGCAAAACAACTTCTTGAAATACTTCAAACTGCCGAAGAACAAGTACAACAAGGTGCGTTTACCACCCAACAGCATAAACCACAGGTGCAATCATTATTGCTGAAAAGCAATATCAATACAGTTGAATACCAAGAAGACAGAAAGCAGGTTTTAGAATTACCCATTGATAGCCAAGCGCGACTACCCAGTACACTGCGAACATCGGTGAGCCTCAAGCAGCATCAATTGCAAGGCGTCGCCTGGCTCCAACATCTCTGGAATAATGCGCCGCAACATTGTCGGGGGGCATTGTTGGCGGATGATATGGGCTTGGGTAAGACCATACAAATTCTGACTTTTATAGCTCGTTGTCTGGAAGATGATCCGGCTATGAATCCAATCCTGATAGTCGCGCCGGTGTCCTTGCTGGAAAACTGGCAGGAGGAAATAGATAAGTTTTTTAATCCACAGACTATGCCCGTTTTGATGTTGTATGGCACAACCTTAAGCAGCAAAAAACTGGCTAAATCGGAGATTGATCCGCAGTTAGTCAGTGAAGGGATGGTCAAGTTCTTGGACCCAAATTGGTTAGGCGCTGCCAAGATAGTGCTGACCACCTATGAGACGCTAAGAGACTTGGAGTTTTCGTTAGCTGCCCAACACTGGTCGATTATGGTCTGTGATGAAGCCCAGAAAATTAAAAACCCCAGTGCGTTGGTTACGCGTTCTGCAAAAAAACAAAATGTCCGGCTAAAAATCGCCTGTACCGGAACGCCGGTAGAGAATTCGCTGGCTGACTTATGGTGTTTGTTTGACTTTATTCAGCCTGGATTATTGGGGGCATTAAATGACTTCGGACTGCGGTACAGACGGCCTATTGAAGCTAAATCCGACGAAGAAAAAGCGCGTGTTAATGAACTAAGGGCTTTAATTGAACCCCAGACCCTGCGTCGAACAAAAGCACAAGTGGCTAAAGACCTGCCCGATAAAATTGAGGTTGAGAGCTGCCGAAACCTCCTGCTCTCTTCTTATCAGCGAGATTTATATGGTCAGGCTGTTCACGCTTACCGAACCAAGCAAAGTGGTAGCTCATTAAAAAATCACTTAGGTCTGATTCAATATCTGCGGCAACTCTGTTCAAGCCCTTATCCACTGGGCTGTAAATCCAATCTTGATGAGACCTTGGCAGAAAGGGAACTAAAGTCACCCAAGTTAAAATGGCTTTTGGAAATTCTGGTCGATATTCGGCAGAGCAACGAAAAAGTTATCGTGTTTGTCGAGTTTTTTGACCTGCAACGCCAGCTTCAGCATTATATCGCCGAGCGTTTTAAGGTACGGCCTGACATTATTAATGGTTCGACAGCGGCGGCCGCCTCGGCCGCTAATAGTAGGCAAAAACGTCTCAAAGTATTTCAGGAAAAACCGGGGTTCGGTGTCATTATTCTTTCCCCGCTAGCGGTTGGGTTTGGCGTCAATATCCAGGCCGCCAATCACGTCATCCACTTTACCCGTACCTGGAATCCAGCTAAAGAAGACCAGGCAACGGACAGAGCCTACCGGATTGGTCAAACCAAAGATGTTTATGTTTATTATCCTGTCATAACCTCCGATTTTGTGACCTTCGACATGAAACTCGACAAATTATTGGATTGGAAAAGAGGTCTTTCTGATGACATGTTGAACGGTTGTGGGGATTTATCCGGCTCCAACTTTGATGACCTGGGTGCGCCGGAAGGTGGAACTGCCTTTCAAGATTTATACATTACTGAAGATGATATTTGGCGGATGGATGACGACATGCTTACCGATTTTCTGGTTAGGCTATTTGTTAAGCAAGGTTATCCGCTTGTCTATCGAACACCCAATCAAGTATCTGGAGGGGTTGATATTGTGGCAATTCGTGAAGCTGACGGACTACTCATTAAGTGTAAAACAGCCAGTAATGAGCATGCCGATATTGAAAATGCTGTTGTGAATAACTTGGTCGATGCAACAGTGCTTTATCAGCAAAAACACCCCAATATCAGTTTTCAGCGAATTATAGCAACCAATCAGGGCGGAACTCTTTCAACCATGGAAGCAGCTAAAAGCAATTATATTGAGCTTCTTGATAAAGAAAAACTAACTCAACTACTCAAAAAGACTCCTGTTTTGAGGATAGAGATTGAGGTGTAACTCAATGATCAGCGTTCACCCCTAACTTTGGCTTTGTTGAACAAATCAGCAAGCAATTGATTTAGAGAACATGCAAAACCGGGGGAGGCAATCGGAACCGATCTTTGAGGTAACATACTCTCGGAGGGGCTTGGGTTAGGGGAGGTTTTTTAGATAAATTACCCAACGCAGATAAGATTTTTAAACTATTTATGACCGTTAATTAGTCGAGTTTGTGCCCTTTGTTGGCAGATTTTATGGAACAAATAACTACGGCCCCATGCCCCAGCCTTCGAGTTCTGTTTGCCGTTTGACAGTCGGTGCGTCCAGTCCGGTCATCCTGCCTTGGGTACGGGTT
>JBAXUR010000180.1:0-4882 GCA_037129595.1 Methylococcaceae bacterium
CGGCAAAAAAAGTGTGTTCAGTAGCCGCAGGTTCTGCGTTATTAAGAGACGAAGCGCTGGTTAAAAAAATACTGGATGCTGTCGTTAATGCCGTCGATATTCCGGTAACGCTAAAAATTCGTACCGGCTGGGATTTACATAGCCGTAATGCTGTTCAAATCGCAAAAATAGCTGAACAATCGGGCATTGCCGCACTAACCCTTCACGGCAGAACCCGTGCCTGTAAATTTAACGGGACAGCAGAATATGAAACGATTAAAAAAGTTAAGCAATCAGTTAGCATCCCCATCATTGCTAACGGTGATATTGATTCGGCGGAAAAAGCCGGCTACGTGCTGGCTACCACAGGTGCAGATGCCATTATGATCGGTCGGGCCGCGCAAGGAAATCCTTGGCTATTTAATGAAATAAGTTTTTTTCTTAAAACCGGAAAAACCCTTGAAAAACCAACAGATTCGACTATACACAGCACCCTTCTGAGTCATCTGGAACAACTATATAGCTTCTATGGAAATGTCAGCGGTGTTAGAATAGCCCGAAAACATATTGGCTGGTATTTTAAACATCTGAGCTCCGTAAGCCAGGATACAAAAAACAGCATCAACCAGGCCACATGTCCTTCCCGACAACTAGTGCTGATTAATTCAGCATTTAATCTTTTATTAAACGATAGTGCTGCATAATATGAACGTGTCTCAAAACAGTGCTGAAATCATTAACATTAACAGCAAAAAAACCGTACTGTTACCCTTATCTGTGTATGTCAAACAGGCAGTAGAGCTCTATCTTTCGCAATTAAGCGGTCACGATGCCGTTGATTTACATGCCATGGTTATCAGCGAAGTTGAAAAACCCTTATTGGAAGCCGCACTGGAACACTCTGGATACAACCAAACCAAAACAGCCAAAGCACTCGGCCTGAGCCGTAGCACTTTACGTAAAAAACTTGATCAATACGGTATATCCTAAAACTTGACAGGGCGCAGTTTAACCCTGTCCCGCCACATTTTCACAAATCAATCCATCATCAAAAGGTCTGCATGAACAAAAAAATCACTCGCGCCCTAATCAGCGTTTCCGATAAATCCGGTATCGTCGATTTTTGTCGGGAATTGAATCAACTGGGTATTGAAATTCTGTCCACTGGCGGCACAGCCAAAACCTTGGCAGAACATAAAATCCCCGTTACTGAAGTATCTGATTACACGGGCTTTCCAGAAATGATGGATGGTCGGGTTAAAACCTTGCATCCCAAAGTTCATGGTGGCATTTTAGGCCGCCGGGGAATTGATGATGCGATTATGGCAGCAAACGGCATCAGCCCTATTGACATGGTCGTCGTTAATTTATACCCATTTGAGCAAACCGTAGCCAACCCTGATTGCGACTTGGAAACAGCGATTGAAAATATCGATATCGGCGGACCTACCATGATCCGCGCCGCCGCTAAAAACCATGCCGACGTTGCCATCATTGTGCACCCATCGGACTACGCAGCAACCATCGCCGAACTTAAAAGCACTGATAACAGCCTGTCTGATAAAACCCGTTTTAATCTGGCACTCAAAAGCTTTGAACACACGGCGCGTTACGACACCGCAATTGCTACTTATTTAGCGGCTATCAACGGAACCCAGTTTCCGGAAACTCTCAATTTACAGTTTTATCATAACCAAACCATGCGTTATGGTGAAAATCCACATCAAAATGCGGCTTTTTATCGGGAAAAAGCCCCGGCCTCCGGTACGATTTCTGCGGCCAATCAACTTCAGGGCAAAGAATTATCTTACAACAATATTGCTGATGCCGATGCAGCGCTGGAATGTGTTAAATCCTTCACGGATAAACCGACCTGCGTTATCGTTAAACATGCCAACCCCTGTGGTGTAGCTGAAGCTGACGATATTTTTACGGCCTACGATAAAGCCTACGCAACGGATCCAACGTCTGCATTTGGCGGCATTATCGCTTTTAACCGTGAACTGGATGAGCAAACAGCCGCTGAAATCATCAAGCGTCAATTTGTCGAAGTTATTATTGCACCGACCATCACACCAGCGGCAATAGCGGTTCTTGCCGACAAGCAAAACATTCGGGTATTGACCTGTGGTGAATGGGGCAGCGCCAAGCAACCGTCTCTCGACTTCAAGCGTGTGGCCGGTGGCCTGCTGGTTCAGGATAAGGATTTGGGCGAAATCACCCGCGCCGACATTAAAGTCGTCAGTCAACGCACACCAACAGAACAAGAGCTGGCGGATTTATTATTCGCTTGGAAGGTTGCCAAGTTCGTTAAATCCAATGCCATTGTTTACTGTAAAAATGGTCAGACTATTGGTGTCGGTGCAGGACAAATGAGCCGGGTCTATTCTGCCAAAATCGCCGGTATCAAAGCCGCCGATGAAGGTTTGACAGTTCCCGGTTCGGCCATGGCTTCAGATGCTTTCTTTCCTTTTAGAGACGGCATAGACGCTGCCGCAGAAGCCGGCATTACCGCCATCATTCAACCGGGCGGTTCCATGCGTGATAACGAAGTGATTGCCGCCGCCGATGAGCATAATATCGCCATGGTATTTACCGGCATGCGTCATTTTAGACATTAAGCAGCGGATGAAATAACTTGACCATTTATATCCCCTCTCCCCAACCCTCTCCCGTGGGAGAGGGAGTAAGATGCCTAAGTTATTTCATACTCATTCCTAAGCAACTCGTAAAAAATAAACCGCCAGAGATTCGCCGATTAAACCCCTGTATTTCTACTTAAAGTAGAATACAGGCAAGGCTAAACCTTAAATTGTCTTGCCTTAAGTTAAGTTAAGTTAAGTTAAGTTAAGTTAATAGCCAAACTTAATTGTAATCGGTGAATCTGTGGCAACTGTGGCAGGGGGTATTTTTACGATTTACCTTAATCTAAAACACGGAGACTATATCATGAAAATTCTCATCGTTGGCGGCGGCGGGCGTGAACACGCACTTGCCTGGAAAGCCAAACAATCACCTAAAGTAAAAAAAGTATTTGTTGCTCCGGGTAATCCGGGAACAGCACTTGAATCAGCTATTGAAAACATCGCTATCGCGGTCGAAGATATTGCCGGTTTACTGGCTTTTGCCCAAAAAGAACACATCGACTTAACGATCATTGGTCCTGAAATCCCCTTGGTGTTGGGTATCGTTGACCGTTTTCAAGAAGCCGGTTTACCCTGTTTTGGACCCACTGCTAAAGCCGCGCAACTAGAAGGTTCCAAGACTTTTTGCAAAGACTTTATGATTCGTCATCATATCCCGACGGCCAGCTATCAATCCTTTACTGATAAAGACCTGGCTATTGCCTATATCCGTCAACAAGGCGCGCCTATTGTTGTTAAAGCCGACGGCTTGGCCGCAGGTAAAGGCGTTATCGTCGCACAAACCGAACAAGAAGCCATGGGTGCCGTTGAAGATATGTTATCCGGCAATGTTTATGGCGAAGCCGGTAATCGGGTGGTCATTGAAGAATTTCTGACTGGTGAAGAAGCCAGCTTTATTGTTATTGCCGATGGTAAACATGCCTTACCGATGGCGACTTCACAAGACCATAAAGCCCGTGACAACGGTGACAAAGGCCCCAACACCGGCGGCATGGGTGCTTACTCCCCCGCTCCCGTTGTCACTCCTGATGTTTATGAACGGGTTATGCGTGATGTCATTGAACCCACCTTAAAAGGCATGACGGACGATGGCTTGCCTTACACCGGCTTTCTTTACGCCGGCTTAATGATCGCTCCTGATGGCGCGATTAAAGTGCTGGAATATAACTGCCGCTTTGGTGATCCTGAAACGCAACCCATTATGATGCGCATGAAAAGTGATCTGGTCGAACTGTGTGCAGCCGCCTTGGCAGGAGATCTTGATAAAACCGATACCGAATGGGACGAACGCGTTGCCTTGGGCGTTGTTTTGGCTGCGGGTGGCTACCCGGATGATTATCAAAAAGGCGCTGTTATTTCCGGATTACCCACACAAGACCAGGAAGACAGCAAAGTATTTCATGCCGGCACACAACAAATTGGCGACGACATAGTCACTGCCGGTGGACGCGTGTTATGCGCCTGTGCATTGGGACAAGATATTCAGGAAGCACAAACCAAAGCCTACGTACTGGCTGACAAAATCCATTGGAATAACATCTATTACCGCACAGACATTGGCTTTAAAGCGATAAAAAGTTAAAAGTCATTAACAAGAAAATGGGCTATCAACTTAAGCAGGGACAGTATGAATAGATTCTATTATTCGGTGAGCAAGCTCAGCTTTTGAACAATAAAATCTAATGCCGCTTTGTCCCGCCTAAGTTAATAGCCAACTTCGTAGGGGGCGCCGCCACTATCGCGATTTGAATCGTGAGTCGCAATGGTAGCGGTGCTCCCACAATAGATCTACCCATCATTTAAAGCTCGACGATTTTACAGAGTCTATCTCTTCAAGGCATGTTATCTGTCCCTGCCTAAGTGGGTTACTGTCCACAGTTAAACGGAGTTGAACCACTTCATTTATTACCTAAGTGCCTCTACACATAATTCCTACACAAAACGAAGATGCGATTAAAAAATATTCGATCTTAATAAAGCTCTATATCTCTTTTGTAGTATGGATTGCTGCTTTTCAGCTAAACCCCTAACTATAAATATCAGTTGATATTCATTTAATTTTGTGATTTACTGCACAAAAATCATAAAGCCAAACCTATTGAAAAGCAGGATCGGAAAGTCGGATATCCTATACAAATAAAACCCCTGACTGCCAGCCCTATATTTTCGTTAACGTTACCAGGATTGGATTTAGTTTTTTATAGGGTATAAATTAACCCTGTTTTCAGAGTCAATCAAGACTGACTCCCATTGATTCT
>JBAXUR010000181.1:0-4880 GCA_037129595.1 Methylococcaceae bacterium
ATTTTGAAAATGGCAAGAAAAGTCTTGAAATCAGTTACCGTGATGGCAAAGAAAACGGCTTAACCACTATGTGGCATGAAAATGGCCAAAAATACGGTGAAATAAACTACAAAGACGGTAAACAAGATGGCTTAACCACAATGTGGCATGAAAACGGCCAAAACTATGGTGAAATAAATTACAAAGACGGTAAGCAAGAAGGCTTGATGCGGGCCTGGCACAAAAACGGTAACAAAAAAAATGAAATCAATTACCAAGACGGTGCCAAGAACGGCTTGTCAACGGAGTGGTATGAAAATGGAACCAAAAAGTTGGAGGCTCAATTTAAAGATGACAAGTTAAATGGCTTGTCGACACTATGGGATGAAGGCGGTCATAAAGTCTCTGAAATAAACTATAAGGACGATGAAGAGAATGGATTGTCGACGGCTTGGTACAGCAATGGGCAAAAGCAAATTGAAACATTTTTTATGGCTGGAAAGGCCAATGGTTTGGTAACGATGTGGTATGAGAGCGGCCAGAAAAAGTCTGAAATTAACTACAAAGAAGGGGCGATAACCGGATTAGTGACAACATGGAATGAAAAAGGGCAAAAAGCAACCTGTCAATCAGCGTCAACTAAATGCCCGTAAAAGCATCATTACCGGAAGTGACTAGGTTCAGGGAAACTGAAAAATACGAGACATGGTTTACATAACGTTGCACAAAGGATCTTAAAAAATGCTGATTGAACGAATGGGCTTTATTGTTTTAACGCTGATGATGACGTTTTGTAATGACAGCGTATTGGCGGGCACCATTCCTTTAATGTACCGGCCATTACCGGGGTTGACTGCCGGGCAATTGGCCGTGGTGGTAAATGATGAAGACCCCTTGAGTCAGCGTATCGCTGATTATTATCAAGGTATGCGGCATATTCCACAGGACAACATGATTCATGTTCGGTTTGATTCAACAGCCAACGCCTTGTCAAAAAATGAGTTTGCCAAATTAAAAGAGCAAGTGGATGCGAAAACACCCAAAGCGGTACAAGCGTTTTTATTGACTTGGCTAAAGCCGTTTCGTGTTGATTGTATGTCAATCACTACCGCTTTTGCAGCGGGTTTTGATGAAGCCTTTTGTGCAAAGGTTTGTGAAGAGAGTCGCAAAAGTCCTTATTTTGCATCCGATAGCGAGAAACCGTTTACTGATTATGGTTGGCGTCCCACTATGACCTTGGCCGGTCGTTCGTTTGAGGGCGTTAAGCGTTTGATTGATCGCGGAGTGGCCGCTGATTTTACTCGTCCGCAAGGGTCGGCGTATTTATTAAAAACCAGTGATCAGGCGCGTAGCACGCGGGCTGCTTTTTTTCCTGAAGTAGTTAAGGCATTTGCCGGGTTATGGCCCGTTAATTATCTGGAGCAGGATAGTCTTGAAAATAAAGCCGATGTTATGTTTTATTTTACAGGCAAGATGAAGGTAGCTAATATTGATAAAAATACTTATCTGCCCGGTGCCATCGCCGATCATTTAACCTCGGCAGGTGGTGTATTGACAGGTAGCGATCAAATGAACATTCTTGATTGGATAACTGCGGGAGCAACGGCAAGCTATGGCGCAGTCGTTGAGCCTTGTAATTATCCGGTCAAGTTTTCGCATCCTGGCGTATTGCTACACTATTACTTGCGTGGCAATACGCTGATTGAGGCTTACTGGAAAAGCGTATGGGAACCGGGGCAGGGCATTTTTGTTGGCGAGCCGCTGGCCAGACCCTTTGCTTCCCCACCGAAAAAGTAAACAGAATACTTAACGGGATGTAGTTGTTCACCTCCTTTTGAAAAAGGGGGAGAGCAAAGCGAGGGGCAAAGGTGGATTTATTTAAAAAATATCCCCTAACCCAAGCACCTCCGAGAGTGTGTTGATTTTTAGTTTGAACTGACTGGCAGCTCACGGCCAAAGGACTAAACCGCTTCGCGGTAGGGGTGCAGCTATTCTGGGTAGCTGGTCAATTGACCAGACCGAGAAAACAAGCCGAATAATGCTGAGTAAGAAAGTCTCGGCTCAGAATGGAAACTATTGAAAACCGTGGATAATACCAATCGACCTAAACCTTACAGGCACAGCTTTGCCACTCATTTGCTGGAGCAGAAGGTGGATATCCGGATTATCCAGGTGCTGCTCGGCCACAAGAAGCTGGAGACCACGGCGCTGTATGCCCAGGTGGCCACCGATATTCTGCGGGAGGTGGTGAGTCCAATCGAAACCTTACCGCCCCGATAGGAGAAAACCCATGGGACAGCTTGCGCTCGAGGTGGCGGATATCTTCCGCAGCCACGGGCCCGCTTGGCGAGACGCTCAGCATGACCACTTGAGCTTGGGTCAACTGAAAGTCATGTCCGCCATCGAACAGTGTCGCACCGGGACATTGGGTGGTCATGTCCTGTATTGCTCCGCTTGCGAACATCAAGACATTGCTTACAACTCTTGCCGCAACCGGCATTGCCCCAAGTGTCAAGCCAGCGCGGCCAAACGTTGGCTCGAAGCCCGGCAGGCCGATCTGTTGCCGGTGGAGTATTACCATCTGGTGTTCACCTTGCCCGCGCCAATCAGAGCCATCGCCTACACCAACAAGACCGTGATCTATGGCCTGCTGTTTGAGATCGCCGCCGAGACGCTACGTACGATTGCCGCTGACCCGAAACATCTGGGCGCACAGATCGGGGCCACCCTGGTACTGCATACCTGGGGATCGGCCTTAACGCATCATCCCCATGTGCACGGTATCGTCCCCGGCGGGGGATTGTCATTAGACGGTGAACGCTGGATCAGTTGCAAACCGGGTTTCTTTTTATCGGTACGCGTGCTCTCGCGGCTGTTTCGACGGCGCTTTCTGGAAGCACTGAGCCAAGCGCATGCAGCTGGACAATTGCAGTTCTTTGGCGAATACGCCCCTCTAACCGACGCGTCGACCTTTGCCGACTGGCTCGCACCGCTGAAAAAGTGCGAATGGGTGCTCTATGCCAAACGCCCGTTTTCCGGACCGGAAGTGGTATTGGCGTATCTGTCGCGTTATACCCACAGGGTGGCGATCGCCAACTCACGACTGATTGCACTGGATGAGCTCGGCGTCACCTTCCGCTGGAAAGATTACCGCGCCAAGGGCAAGACCCGTCATAAAATCATGACGCTCACGACCGACGAATTCATCCGCCGCTTTCTGCTGCATGTGTTGCCCAGCGGCTTTCACCGTATCCGCCACTATGGGTTACTCGCCAATGCCGGTCGCCGAGACCATCTTGCACAGGTGCGCGAACTGCTAAAGGTTGCACCTATCCAGGAACCCAAGGATGTTATGGCCGATGTGTCGGGAAAAGAGGTCCAGCCAACCTTCGTCT
Organism: Methylococcaceae bacterium; assembly: GCA_037129595.1. Classification (GTDB taxonomy): domain Bacteria; phylum Pseudomonadota; class Gammaproteobacteria; order Methylococcales; family Methylomonadaceae; genus Methylobacter_C. Next base: position 3,375 of record JBAXUR010000181.1, read on the forward strand.
GCCAGAAATGCGGTGCAGTGATGAACATCGTCGAAATCCTGGCGCGCAAACCGCTTATTCGTGCGCCGCCTCCGCAGGGAAGTGCGCCATGAGTCAACGTACCTGGCAAACGCGAAACTATCTGTCATGCATTTATCGGCTAGTACCGATTCGGGAATGCTTGGCCTGCTGCCGGAAAATCCCTGATTTCAGGCTTCCGAGGCAACGAAGAATCGGCCACATTGGCCTCAAGCCGGCGCATCTGATCTATGTTATTGCCCAGCGGATAGGCTTGTTAGCCAGATTTAAGGCAGGCCTACCAAACAAATCCCCATAGACTGTATTCCATGCGCATCCCGCGGTTTCCTCCCTCGAGGCTTGTCCGACGCCTGCCCCCTGAGTTTTGACGCAACCGGTCAGCCCTGAGTTGGAGGGCAGGCATCTGACAACCCTTAACAAAAGCTGCCCGATGGTTACGATTAATCAACGACAGCAATAAACCTGAAAGCGGTCCTTCAGCAAGGATCCAATATGTTTCCAATAACAGGCGTTATGTCAAAAAACATAGTCAGTGCCATGAATATCTGTCTTGCAATCATTAATAGATTGCTTATAATGACAATTATTGATTAACCCGCAATATCGCAGGAATTTGTATGAGTACTGAAACCATCGACCACAACACTTTATCCAGGCTAGTCGAAGCCGGTGCCGTCAAGGGTGCCCATGTCATCGGCCAGGTTGGCGGCTGGGCCATTCTGATCAAGTACGGGCTGCTGGAGCGAGCCTTGGCCACTACTAGAAGCAAGAGAATTCGGACCTTTAAAAAGCTTGAAACTTTAGTTGTCTATCTTAAGGAGATCGGCATTAGTCAATTTGACGTGGACACGGCACAGTATGATCCGGCCACCGTTCAGACCTATTCGCGGCCAGATCGAACCGAAGCCATGCGCCAGGCTCATGAAGCGGTGGAACATGACAAGTGGTTCAGGGCACAAGTAGAACAAGGGTTGCAAGAGGCCGACGATCCAACGACGGTCTGGATAGCCCACGATGAAGCTAAGGCCTCCATGCAGCGGCAACGCGAAGGTCTCTTGGCTCGCATCGGGAAAACCGAATAATGCAGGTAAAGTGGACAGTTAGTGCTGGAAGTGACCGAGAAAATGCCATTAACTATATTGCCGTAGACAGTCTTACTGCGGCGTTGAGCCAACTCGACGAAATCGAGCGGCAAACCGACCGGCTGGCTGATTATCCGAAATTAGGCCGTCCAGGGCGGGTAAAAGGGACGCGAGAGCTGGTGGTTAACCGCACCCCGTTCATTGTCGTCTACCGCATCAAGGGCGAAATTATTCAGATATTGCGGGTGCTGCACGGTGCGCAGCAGTGGCCCTGATTAACAATCTGTTGTTCTATGTGCTACAGACCACTACAGATATCGAGCCAATTGGTTCGCTAAAATCGACTGGCAGCTTTGTATTAGATTGCTGCCACTCCTAAGTCTTGCTTCAGTGACCGTTATGGGTC
>JBAXUR010000182.1:0-4842 GCA_037129595.1 Methylococcaceae bacterium
TTTGGCGTTTTATAATGGCAAACGATTGCATTCAACATTAGGCTACCAATCCCCGCTGGAATTTGAACGGGAATTTTACAAGAAGACTGCTTAAAAAAGTGTCCGGTTTTACTTGACCATTACATATCAACGCTTGGCAGAGTTGGGTGGTATTTATTGCGAGTTACCTATGTAGATATCAATGAATACTTAAATTCCCATGAGTCGCCAGATAAATACACACAAAATAAGTCATTTATTCCATTTAAAATATAACAAATTCCTGAGCTTAAATGACAAATTAGCTTGATTATGCTAACATTCTCGGGTTTATTAAGTGATTTTTAAATAATTTCACAGTGATTTAAGGTGTTAATCGTGCGCAGATGATTCTGATAACCATTGATATAACCGACACTAAACGCTGCACATAACGTCATGAAGAGAGTACGGTCTGGAAAATGAATAAAAATTCCCGAGTAGGTAATAAAAACGCTATGCTTTACAACGCTGATTTATCGCAGGATAGCTGCGGTGTGGGTTTTATCACTCACAAACAGAGTAAACAAACTCACGATTTGCTGGTTAAATCCCATGAAGCTTTATGCACCATTCCCCATCGTGGGGGCATGAGTGCTGAAGGTATAGGCGATGGTGCAGGCGTTAATATTGATTTATCCCTTAATTTTTTTCGTAAAATAACCGGTATCGACAGTCTCGAACTCGGTCAATTTGGCGTTGCCAATTTCTTTTTTCCGGAAGATCACGATCATTTTGATTCGGCTGCCAATGAGCTGATTGAACGGCATTTTAAAGATTTTAACTTGCCTATTATTCTGTGGCGCACTATCCCGGTTGATCTTGATGTTATTAATGCCGCCTCGGTAAAAGCTCAATTACCGATAAAACAGTGTGTATTTGCTCGCCCGGATAGTTTAAAAGACGCGTCGCATAAAGACTTTGAAAAGCATATTCAGGCCGCTTTGCTGGATATTGAAGTGGAAGGCTTTAGCCGTGTTGAATTGACTGGTTTTTACCCGTTATCCATGAGTTCACGCACCCAAGTTTACAAAGGCCGCTTAAATTCGTTTGAAGTTATTCCTTATTTTAAGGACTTGTACGATACCGATCACGAAATCTGTACGCTGTTTTTTCATACCCGCTTTTCTACCAATACTGCACCAGCCACCATGATGGCTCAGCCCTTTCGGTATATGGCGCACAATGGTGAGTTAAATACTGACAAGAAAAATCGTTTAAGTGAAAGTGCGATTGCCAGACAACATAATAAGCATCTCATTTTTCCTCAAGGCCAATCAGATTCCGGTCGTCTTGATCAAACGCTGACTCGTCGTATTAATGAAGATGATATGGATATTGTCACTGCTGTTTTGGCGATGATGCCGCCAGCGTGGGAAAACGACACCACCTTGTCGCCCGCTGTTCGTGCGATGCTGGAATATTTCAGCTTGTATGAAGAAAAAAATGACGGCCCGGCGGCCTTGATTTTTAATGATGGTATTCGGGTTGGTGCGCGTTTGGATCGCTTGGGCTTACGGCCTTTGCGTTCAGTAGAAACCCATGAATATTTGGCGGTGATGTCAGAAGCCGGTCAAATTGATTTTCCACCTAAAGACATTTTGAAGCGCGGTCGTATTGAAGCCGGTGGTATGCTGTATTTTGATCACAGCACTGGTGAAACTTACAATAATCATCAAGTGATGGATCGTCTGGCGAGTGAGCAGGATTATCAGGCTTTACTGGCGCAACGCTGTATTCATCTGACTGAATTGCCGTTGGTGGACTTGGCTGAAATCTGTAATGAACACGCATTTAATGTAGATCAGCTACATACAGCCTATTCGCTTAATCAGGAGAGTTTCAGGTTTCTGCTTGATCCGATGTTGGCAACCGGCGCGGAAAAAGTATCCGCCATGGGTTACGGTTTGGCACCCAATGCCCTCTCCAGTGCAGAAGGTGGCATGTCGCGTTACTTTAGCCAGCGTTTTGCACAAGTAACCAATCCGCCGCTTGATTCAATTCGGGAAAGTGACGGTATGACCTTGCGTGTGGCACTGGGTGCAAAACCTACTTTTTCGGATGAATTAAGCAAGCAACTGGTCATCGATACGCCTATTTTACAGCGGACGCATCTGGAACAAATTAGAAGACAATCCATCGTTAGTAGCGTTACGCTGGATATGGTTTATCAGCCTGATTTTAATGATGCCAAGCATAATGAAAATTCTCTGGAAGCCGCTTTATTAAAGGTTTGCGATCAGGTTGAACAAGCTGCCAAAAATAACGTCGGCATTATTATTTTAAGCGACATTGCTATTAACCCGGAGCTTGCTGCTATTCCTGCCTTATTAATGGTTGCAGCGGCTAATCAGCATTTGGTTAAGCAAGGCTTGCGTTTTAATTCGTCCTTAATTGCTGAAACCGGACAAGCGGCCAGTCCGCATGATATTGCCACCCTGTTGGGTTTTGGTTGTTCAGCCATTTGCCCTATTAGTGTCTACAACCGTGTTATCAGTCATTATCCAGTAGCTGGGCATCAAAAAGTTCTCGATAAATTCCAAAAAGGTGCCGAGAAATCACTTATGAAAACCATGGGTAAGTTTGGCTTGTGTACCGTGGAAAGTTATATCGGCGGTGAATTTTTTGAATCCAATTATCTGGATACCGATGAGCCCCGATTAAGCGCGTATTTTCCCAACATTCACGCCTCGGTAGGCGGTGTGCGCTATGCCGATATTGCGGCCAGTGTCACTGAATGGCATCAAAAAGCCTTGGCAGTTCGTGAAGAAAAAGATATTCCCTTTTTAGGTTTGTTTAAAGAGCGTCAGGACGGTGCCGGCCATTCTTATGGCAATACGGCGGTCAGAGAATATATCAACATGACCGATGAGGCGATTTTATATATTCCTCAGGACAAGTCGCCCGTAGCCAGCGATACCGCTTATATTGACACCGGTTACGAAAAGCGCACACCGGAACAAATTGACAGCTTTGGTATTACCCCTGCTTACCGTAGTTTTGCTAAAAATCTGTATCTTGAACGTGATTCAAGACCCGCCTCATTGCGCGATATTATGGATTTTCCGGCGGATGTTGGCGCGGCAATTTCTACGGCTGATTTTGACCGTATTCTGGGAAAACAAAATTTACGCGGTAACATTAACTATTTAATTCGTGGTTTAATCGTAGCGAATACAACGGATGATGCTTACCGGATTGGTTTGACAGAGAACGCTTCTGCACAACGTTTGGAATGTTTGGCAGAACACTTTAAAAAACGTTTTTCGGACACAGAATTTAGCCTGGTTGTGGCAGAAGACAGCTTGCTTATAAAAGTTACTGATGCCAATAGTCTGTTGGCAAACTATTTAAACGCCATAAAAACAGCCCGCAATCCTATTGCCTTAAGTGATGTTCAGCCAGCGCATGAAATCACGGCTATGCTTGCGTCAGGTGCCATGAGTCATGGAGCCTTGCTAGCCGAAGCCCATGAAGCGGTTGCCGAAGGCATTAATATAGTAGGTGCTTTAAGTAATTCCGGTGAAGGTGGCGAACATTCCGGTCGTTTTAACACCTTGCGCTCTTGTAATATCAAGCAATTTGCTTCAGGGCGTTTTGGGGTTTGGGCGGGTTATTTGGCTGACCCTAATATTAGAGAAATTGAAATAAAAATAGCGCAGGGCGCAAAGCCGGGTGAAGGCGGCCAATTACCTGCCACTAAAGTATCTGTTGAAATTGCCGCTTTACGTGGAGGAACTCCCCGAGTTGAGTTGGTAAGTCCTCCGCCTCATCATGATACCTACTCGATTGAAGATTTAGGACAATTAATTCACGACGCCAAAGCCGCGCGTGTAAAGGTCGGCGTTAAACTGGTTTCTTCTGAAGGTATCGGCACTATTGCGGTGGGTGTTGCCAAAGCGGGCGCGGATGTTATCAACGTTGCCGGAAATACCGGCGGTACCGGTGCGGCAGCGGTTACCAGTCTAAAAAACAGTGGCCGATCACCCGAAATTGGAATTGCTGAAGTCCATCAGGCCTTGGCTGTCAATGGCTTGCGCGCTAAAGTAATCTTACGTGGTAGTGGCGCTCATCAAAGCGGACTCGATGTGGTTAAGTCCGCTATTTTAGGTGCGGATTCGTTTGAATTTGGTACAACGGTGCTGATGATGTTGCGTTGTGTGATGGCTAAAAATTGCAATATTAAATGTCCGGCCGGTTTAACTACAGAACATGAAGAGTTTAAAGGCGACTCGCGGGTATTAGCGCAGTATTTTATGAATCTGGCACATGAAGTTCGGGAAATACTAGCCGTGTTAGGTTATAAAAGTTTGCAGGAGATTCGTGGTAAAACTGATTTGCTGCATTTAATTGATCACCCATCCATGGTCGGTCAGCTTGATTTAACCAAAATGCTGGCTAAAGTCGAGGTGATTGTAGTGCCAAAACCTGTTTATCTGGAAGCCAGTTTTACGGTTGATGATAAAATTATTGAACAGGTTAAAGCGGCGCTTATAGAGGGCAAACATTCACAGCTTATCATTGAAGGCGATGCCTTTAAGTTGAATAATTGCAATAAAACTGTCGGTGGACAGGCTGCTATTGATATTGAGCGAATGCTGGCCTACGAATTGACTGAACAGCAAGTTGCCGACTCTAAAATCATTTATACACATGAACAGGGGCGCCGTTATCTGGCACCCGACAGTGTCGTTATCCGTACCCATGGATCGGCAGGGCAAAGCTATGCGGCATTTTTAAATGACGGGATGCGTATGGAGCATCTGGGCACTTGTAATGATGGCGTGGGCAAGTCTGCTTGTGGCGGAACTTTAGTGGTTGAAT
>JBAXUR010000183.1:0-4811 GCA_037129595.1 Methylococcaceae bacterium
ACACCCGCTTTAAAAGCAGTATTAACAGGGCGCCACAAAAAGCCAGTAAAGGTTCCGAAGGCGAGCATCGCGTTCTTATTTTAGAGCTGACCTTAATTGCTGATGTCGGCTTGTTGGGAATGCCTAACGCCGGCAAATCCAGCTTGATACGATCCGTATCAGCAGCAACCCCTAAAGTGGCTGATTACCCGTTTACTACCTTACACCCTAACCTGGGCGTGGTCAGTGTTGATGATTTACGCAGCTTTGTTATTGCCGATATTCCGGGTGTTATTGAAGGTGCAGCTGAAGGTGCCGGCCTAGGTTTACAGTTCCTTAAGCATTTATCACGCACTGGTTTATTGTTGCATCTGATTGATGTAGTGCCTTACGAGAGCATGGATACACCGGTAGAGGCTGCCCGAAAAATTATTCATGAAGTTGAGAAATGGAGTGATGATTTGGCCAACAAGCCGCGCTGGCTGGTACTCAACAAAACTGATAGATTGCCTTACGATGAAATCGATGAGCGTTGCCAAGCTATTGTTGATGAATTGGGCTGGACTGCCCCCGTTTTTAAAATTGCGGCAATTAATGGCACGGGTACAAAAGAGTTAATGTATGCCATCATGAACTTTTTGGAAGCAGAACGAGAACGGCGGAAAAACAGTGAGCAGGAATGATTTTACCAACGTTAAACGAGTCGTTGTAAAAATAGGCAGCTCTTTACTCACCAAAGGCGGGCAAGGACTTGATAAAGTTGCCATTACCGCCTGGGTTAAGCAAATGGCAGGCTTAAGGCAGCAGTCTATTGATGTCGTTTTGGTTTCGTCCGGCTCGGTCGCTGAGGGCATGAGTCGTTTGGGCTTGAAAGTAAGGCCAAAGGTTCTGCATGAGTTACAGGCGGCAGCGTCTGTCGGTCAAATGGGTCTGGTTCGGGTTTTTGATGATAATTTCCAGCAGCATGGCTTACATGCAGCGCAAGTATTACTGACGCATGATGATTTGTCTAACAGACAACGTTATTTAAATGCCCGCAGCACCTTGTTAACCTTGTTAAAGTTTGGCGTCGTGCCCGTTATCAATGAAAATGATGCTGTTGCCACCGAAGAAATTCGCTTTGGTGATAATGATACCTTGGCAGCATTGGTTGCCAATCTGGTTGAGGCTGAGCTGTTAATTATTTTGACGGATCAAGAAGGTTTATTTACCGGTGACCCCGGCTTATATCCTGATGCGCAATTAATTTCCGAGATTAGCGTTAACGATGACCGTCTGGAAAAAATGGCCGGCGATAGTCGTAGCGGACTGGGCAAAGGCGGCATGTACACTAAAGTTCGTGCAGCACGCCTGGCGGCCAGATCAGGCGCGGCAACCGTAGTTGCTGCGGGTGCTGTTGACGGGGTGCTTACCCAAGTCATTTCCGGTGTTGATCTTGGAACCTATTTTTTGCCGGATATTGAGCCATTGGTAGCAAGAAAACGTTGGCTGGCCGGTCAACTGCAAGTTAAAGGCGAGCTAATTTTGGATGCTGGCGCGGTTAAGGTATTAAAAAGTAACGGTAAAAGCTTGCTGGCAGTGGGTGTTAAATCTGTTTCCGGTCAGTTTGAGCGTGGCGAGTTAGTCTCCTGCAGGGATGAGAACGGCCTGGAGATTGCACGAGGCCTGGTCAATTATGGCAAGCTCGACGCTCATTTAATAGCCGGAAAAAGCAGTTCGGAATTTGAAAAAATTTTGGGCTATGCAGATGATTCGGAAATGATACACCGAGATAATATGGTGCTGATCTAGGTTTTTTGGGTCAAACAAAGCCCAATCTGTGTAGGGCAATGTTTTTTCTATCGGTAAAATGATATGAAATAATAAGTCGCTCCTATACAGATCAAGGTTAAGGAAAGCCAATAGAACAGGTTACGTAGCAAAATCCAGCATCGGTTTGATCTAGCCCAGAAAACTAATTACACTCATAAAAATCATTAAAACAGTGGTGTACTATGCAATCTTCTGAAAAAAACAATTCAGCACAGTTCCTGGAACATCAGCTACAAGACACCATTACCCTACTTGAAAAACAGCAACTGGAAACATCCCTGGTTCAGAGAGGCCCTGTTGCCAATTACGAATTAGTTGAGGCAATGCTGCAAAATCAGCATCAAGCCCGCCTTCAGGAAAAATTTGCACTGCTGCATCCTGCCGACATTGCCTTTATTCTTGAATCCTTACCGCTGGATCAACGCAAGACGGCATGGGATGCTATTAAGACCCTACATGACGGACAAGTTTTACTGGAAGTATCCGATGCTGTTCGGCATACGCTCATTTCAGGGATGGAAGCGGAAGAACTGGCAACCGTCGCCGGCAAATTAAATACCGATGAAATAGCCGATATTGCAGCAGACATTCCCAAGCGAACGATGCTAAAGATTCTGCGCTCGTTAAACAGCAAAGAACGCAAACACTTAAATGCCATTCTGTCTTATCAGGAAAACCAGGTAGGTGCGCTAATGGATTTTGGCATGATCACCATACGGAATGACCTCCATTTAAAAGCGATCATCGCTTATATCCGCAAACTAGGCAAATTACCCAGCCATACCGATAAATTGTTTGTAGTGGATCAGAACAATAAAGTTCAGGGTATTTTGCCCTTGCAACGCTTATTAACGCATTCGCCCACCCAACAGGTAGCCGATGTGATGGTGACTGATTTCATTCACTTTCAGATTGATCAGGATGCAGCCGAAGCGGCACGGGCATTTGAACGTTATGACTTGATTTCGGCACCGGTCGTCGATAAAAAAGGCCAGCTACAAGGACGGCTTTGTGTTGATAATATACTTGATTTTATTCGCGAAAAAACCGATGAAGACTTGCTGACTCAAGCGGGTGTAGGCGAAGAAGAAGATTTATTTTCCAGTGTATGGAAAAGCGCCAGAAACCGTTGGGGCTGGTTATTAATCAATATTGCAACGGCCTTCGCTTCAACACGCATTATTGGTGTATTTGAAGACATTATTTTACAATTGGTCGCGCTAGCCTCATTAATGCCTATTATTGCCGCAATGGGCGGCAATACCGGCAATCAAACCAGTATGCTGATTATCCGCTCCTTGGCATTGGGGCAAATCACCCCCAGCAATATACGCCGTTTGATAAAAAAAGAACTGACACTTGCCGTTATCAACGGCACCTTTATCGGCTTGATTATGGGTTTGTTGAGTCTACTACTTTATCAAGACAGCGCCCTCTCCGCTGTAATGGCAACCGCCATGTTTATTAACCTGCTGGTCGCCGTGGTGGTTGGCCTCGGCATCCCCCTGCTACGTCACAAATTCGGTAAAGACCCCGCCGTGGGCACCAGCGTTATACTCACAGCCATCACAGACTCAATGGGATTTTTTATTTTTCTGGGTTTGGCGAGTTTGTTTTTAATCAAATAAAAGTGCGACAAATCGTATCTTTATACTCATTGACTTTAAAGGGCATCCGTTATTAAGTTCAGGAAATTGGAAGCCACGCCTAACCATATACAAGCTATTTTTTGTTGAAAGAGATTTGAAATACCTTTCTGGAAGGGCAAAAGTGCATGCCTGAATACGATCCAAAAGATACATTCGGCTAATAATTCCAAAAACAAAAACGGCGACACAATGGCCGCCGTCTTCAGAAATACAAAAGTGAATTTTTACGCTGCGTTACGTTTGCGAGCAATACTTAACAAGTATACCAAGCCAGAACCAAGGATCCAAGCAGACGCAGGTACTGGTACAGCAGAAAGTGATGTATCGGTCAGAGTAAAAGCCAGACCTCCAGAAGCAGGCAGAAACTTGGCTTGTCCTATGATGAATTGAAGATGGTTACCACCAGTATTCGATAATGCCCAATTGAATGGTGAAGAAGAGTAGTTATTGACAACCGAAAGCGCGTACGTTTTGGTGGAATCCAGCGTTAAATTTGATGTCAAATCAATGTAATAGGAATAAAGACTGCCAGACACAAGGGTTTTATGTACGTCAGGTTGGCTAAAAGGCCCTTGATTTGGCAGCAGGGTAAGGCTATTGTAAGCGGTAAGGGTATGGGAAAATGTTCCCCCACCATTTACTTGAGTAGCGCCACAGGAGAAACATGTGGCAGAAAAAAAATCAACAGCAAAATCCCCGTCTGTATTTGTCCCGTACCAGCCAATCCTATTAAAACTGACATTTGATCCAACACTAAAGTAATCCCAGCGTTCTTGATCATTATCAAATGTCCAATTAAACCCCGGGTCATTACTTGCGTTCAGAACGGCGGATTGAGCAAAATTGATTGTATTAGGCGCTTGCGTATACACATCAATAGATGCGTAAGTATCAATAGAAAATGTTGAAGCGATGATAGCCGCAGCAAGGAAAATAATAGATTGTGATCGCATGCCTTACCCTTTTCAAAAGTTATTTATAATAATCAGTTCATTACATCGGCTTGATTTTAACATACGAAAATAAATTGAACGTTAAAAATGTATCGCACATGAGAAAATCCCGGAGTGTCACTATTTTTGCGAAAACTTTATGGAATTCCCTACCCCACAAGCATCAAAAATCAAGCGGTTACTCATGGCTGGAACATAACACTCAGCAGTCCCAGAGATCAACACTTGCCTGACTAGATAAGCTTGCAGTCAAAATTACTTATATTTCAGGAAAATCATTTAGAAATCGTGATGCTGGGCGCTGCAACTTTAGGTAGTTCCGTCATCGTCATCTGAAACATTTGCGACAGCACCCGAAAAGCATTTTTATTCCACGGATAGCCTGGGGCTGAATCGACGGAATAATATTTGCCCTTGT